>NZ_JBJPHU010000008.1:0-126350 GCF_052939515.1 Phormidesmis sp. 146-33 | reverse complement strand
TTGCTCGGATCGGCTGACTCAATTGATCGCAGCACGATCGGGGCAAAGGGTGCCGCCTTCTGGTAGTTCGGATTTTCATAAGTAGACTTCCGAGTGCCAGGAGGTGCCGCAATCCAACCTCGACGCTCAGCAACTAGCTGCACATAGGGCTTGGAAGTAGCCCAGGTCACAAACTTCTGAGCCGCATCAGGAGATTTGGTTGTAGAAGGAATTGCCAACGACCAGGCCCACAACCAGTTTGAGCCATTTGGATAGCTGGCGATCGGGGCCCGTGCAAAGCCAACTGTATTCGCTACTTGCGATTCTTTGGGGTTTGATAACTTTCCGGCTGCCACTGTTGCATCAACCCACATCCCACACTTACCTGTCGAGAAGAGAGCTAAGTTTTCGTTAAATCCGTTAGAGCTTGCACCTGGCGGCCCATATTGAGTGAGCAGATCAACATAGTAGTTCAGCGCAGTTTTCCAATTTGGACTGTCGATCGTTGGTTTCCAGTTAATATCAAACCACTGTCCACCAAACGTATTAACTAATGTGGTGAAGAATCCCATGTTCTCGCCCCAGCCCGGTTTCCCGCGCAAACAGACCCCATATACTCCATTGTTTGGATCGTGAACTTTGCCTGCCCATTCTCTGACTTGAGCGTAAGTGGGTTGTTCAGGAACGGTAATTCCCGCTTTTTGAAACAGATCCTTGCGGTAATACAACATCGAACTCTCAGCATAGAAAGGCAGTGCATAGAGTTTGCCGTCACTAGAAAGCGCTTGCTTTACCGGAGGAAGAAGATCATTCACATCATAGTCAGCAGGGAGATTGTCCAGGGGTTTGAGCCAGCCTTGTTTTGCCCAAATTGGCGCTTCATAGGTGCCGATCGTCATCACGTCAAATTGTCCACCTTTGTTGGCGATGTCGTTGGTAACGCGCTGACGCAATACGTTTTCTTCGAGGACTACCCATTTAAGCTGTGTATCAGGATTGGCGTTTTCAAACTCTTTTGAAAGCTCCTGCATGATCACCATGTCGTTGTTATTAACGGTGGCGATCGTGACGGTGCTTTTTCGATTAGCTTGTGACCCGCCTCCCCCCGAACAGGCATGAAGCTGAACTAGCAAAACACCCACAAAAAACATTGCCAACAATTTGGCGAAGCGGAATTGCCGCGTCACAATCATATGTCTCCTATGTAATAAAAACTGAATTACAAGTTTTATTTTTTGCTCAACTACTGAACAATTGCTCAATAATAGAATCATAGCCAGATTTAGTTGCCAGATGAGAAGTCAGAAAGCAATTGAAACATATGTTTATAAGTTGAAAAAAGGAACTCAAAGATGACGACTGCAACCTACAATTTCTCTAATAAAACAATCTTGATCACTGGGGGCGCTGGAGACATTGGACGAGCAACTGCCCATCGGTTTGCTGCCAATCAAGCAAACATCGTCCTACTTGATCTCAATGCGACAAAAATGGCAGAAGTCGCCACCGAACTAAAACACTACAACACCAAAATCACAACCCTGACCTGCAATGTCACTGACCCAGACAATGTTCGTCAGGCGTTTGCGGCAGCGATAGAACAGTTTGGACAACTAGACTATGTGTTCAACAATGCAGGCTATCAGGGCGTGTTTGCCAAGACCGATGAGTATCCCGATGCTGACTTTCAAAAGGTGGTTGACATTAACATCATTGGGGTCTACTACGTGCTCAAAACTGCGGCACAGTGCTTGAAAGAAACGGGTGGAGGAGCGATCGTTAATACTGCAAGCTATGCCGGAGTGGTTGGCCCGCCCAACATGCTGGCTTATGGAGCTTCAAAGTTTGCTGTGATCGGCATGACGCAAACAGCCGCCAAAGATCTTGCGCCTCATCACATTCGCGTCAATGCCATCTCACCTGCGCTGATTGGCCCTGGCTATATGTGGACTCGCCAAACAGAGTTGCAGGCGGCTACCAATTCGCAGTACTTTGATCCTGACCCCAAAGTGGTAGAACAGCAGATGATTGCCTCTATACCAATGCGCCGACTAGGAAGCCTGGAAGAAGTCGCCAATGGCGTTGCCTTTTTGATGAGTCAGGAGGCTAGTTATATCACAGGCTTTAATCTGGAGATCACAGGGGGAATATCGTAAGTTTGCTCAAACGCCTTCACAGTTGAGCTAATTGAATCTTTGAGCAATAAATCAGTCTTTGGGCGTATATTTAACAAAGAACAAGGTAGTTCCTGTTGATAGAGCCTCACTTTGGAAAATGTTGTTGGAAGGTGAACAATGCGAGAGTCGTCCGATCGCTACGATCGTAAGTTAGATCTTGCGGCTCATGCTGCCTGGCTCTACTACATTGGGGAAAACACCCAGGAACAGATCGCTACCAAGCTAAATGTTTCTCGACAGATGGCGCAGCGATTAGTTGCCCTGGCCGTTAGCGAAAAACTCATCAAGTTTCGGCTTGATCATCCGTTAAGTGAGTGTATTGCGCTGGCGGAGGCGATTCGAGATCAGTTTGGGCTGTTGGTGTGTGAAGTTGTTCCTAATGATGGGGCGATCGACACCTTCAACGGGATTGCGGTCTGTGCGGCGACTCATTTAGAAGCTTATCTAGTGGCCAAAACACCAACGATTCTGGCTTTCTCAACGGGGCGGACGCTGCGATCGATGGTTGAGCAAATTCCCCCGATGAACCAGCCTCAGCATAAGATTGTCTCGATTTTGGGCAATATGTCCCATGCGGGGCGGGCGGGCCGTCATGAGGTGGTGATTCACTTATCCGATCGGGTGGGTTCTCAGGCTTACCCTGTTCCGACTCCAGTTGTGGCGACCAACCTAAAAGAGCGAGATCTGTTACAAACGCAGCACTCATTTCTCACGGTAAAGCGATTAGCCGAACAAGCAAAAGCAACCTTTGTCGGGGTGGGTCAGATTGTCTGGAATGCGCCGCTTCATCAAGATGGATTTATCAATGATGCAGAAGTCACCGAACTGATTGAATTGGGCGCAGTCGGAGAAATCGCGGGCTGGGCCTACGATCGCAACGGAACTCTAATCTGCGGTGGCACCAATAGTCGAGTGGCTGGAGTTCCTTTAGAACAACCGACTCAACGGCTGGTAATTGGGGTTGCGGGAGGCGCAAAAAAGTCTGAGTCGATTCTCGCGGCTCTCCACGGCAAGCTTATTAGTGGATTAATTACTGACGATAGTGCAGCACAAGCCATTCTTGCGAGTTCTTAAATTTGGCATTGCGGAATCTGAATATCGCAATTCTAAATGAGTCATGAACGGATTTTTGTCGCTCCGTTCCAGTCCGCTTCAGCCCCCTAAATCCCCCAGTCTGGGGGACTTTGAAACTGGGGAATGTCTCTTGAAATCTAGGAAGTCTCTCGGCTCAAAGTTCCCAAAGTTGGGGGATTTAGGGGGCACGATCAATGCTGTATTTCACGAGTGACTTGGGATTGCTATCGCAATTCTAAATCTGTTGTAAGAATCTTCAAATAGCGGGTTGCTAGTCATTAGTTCTTAGCCATTGGTTTATACCTAACCACTAATCACGAATCGCCGAATTCTCACAACTCAAACAGCATAGTCATACGATCGTTGAGTTTGAAAGCCCCCAGCATTAGGGAATTGGGTAGCGAGTTTGTACTATTGTTGAGCAACCCCAAAAATCGCGCTCAAACCTGCAAACCGTAATTGCTCAGTGTGGCTGCCCAATTTGTGGTAGATCAAACTATGACTCTCAATTCTGATTTGTGTTTATGAAATCAAATTTTGCTCGAACCTGGGTTTTGTTGGTTTTTACGATTTTATTGTCAGCTTGTAGTACAGCTTCGACGAGCAATTCTGGGAGCAATTCGGGCGGCAATTCTAGCGGAATCCCGATCGGAGTTGCTGTCGCTCAAACCAGTAATGTCGCCCTGTTGGGGCAAGAACAAGTGGCGGGAGCAAAAATTGCTGAGAAGTACTTCAACGATAAAGGCGGCGTGAATGGCACCCCGATTCGGCTGGTGTTTCAGGATACGGCGGGGGACGAAGCGGGCGCTATCAATGCGTTTCAGACGCTGTTGACAAGAGATAAAGTGGTCGCAATTGTCGGCCCTACGCTGTCTCAACAGGCCTTTAGTGCTGATCCGATCGCCGATCGAGCCAAGGTTCCGGTTTTGGGGCCATCGAATACGGCAAAGGGCATTCCACAGATTGGGGAGTTTGTCGCACGGGTGTCGGCTCCGGTGTCGATCGTGGCACCCAATTCGGTCAGAGCGGCTCTAAAAATCAATCCGCAGATCAAACGAGTGGCGGTATTTTATGCTCAAAATGATGCGTTTAGTAAGTCAGAAACTGAGATCTTTCAGCAGACGGTCAAAGACCAAAAGTTAGAGTTGGTCACGGTGCAAAAGTTTCAGACGGCGGACACCGATTTTCAGTCTCAAGCCACTGCGGGCATCAACGCAAAGCCTGACCTGGTGATCGTTTCTGGACTAGCAGCCGACGGTGGTAATCTGGTGCGTCAACTGCGAGAATTGGGCTACAAAGGTCTGATTATCGGCGGCAATGGTCTTAACACATCGAATATCTTGCCCGTCTGTAAGGCGCTCTGTGACGGCATTTTGATTGCCCAGGCTTATAGTCCAGAGCATCCCGGTGAGGTGAATAAAGCCTTTCGATCGGCGTATCAGGCCCAGTTTAAAAAAGAACCGCCCCAGTTTAGCGCTCAAGCCTTTACTGCAATTCAGGTCTATGTGGAGGCCTTGAAAACGATCGACGCTCAAACCAAAGTTTCTCAAAAGGCGCTTCCTGATCTGCGGGTCGCTCTCAACCAAACGCTGCTCAAAGGACAGTACGAAACGCCGATCGGAGCCATTTCTTTTACGCCAGAAGGAGACATTGTGCAAAAAGAGTTCTACGTTGCTCAAATTAAGATGGATGCTGATGGCAACAACGGCAAGTTTGCATTTTTGAAGTAGCCCTTTCTGGCTGGCAAACTTTAATCCCCGTCGCTACGCTGCCGTTGCGGGTAGATTCGGCGATAATGCCTCGCGGAAATTCTATGAAATGATCAGGGATTTGTCAGCCTAAGCGATCGCACTTCAAACCGCAACGTTTCTATCTCAAACTGGAACGATCGTGTTCTGAACAAAAAAATTTTAGTTTTGAAGCAGATTGACGGACAAAATTCTTAACGTGAATTCGATGAAATCCCTCGCTGTGGCGATCACTCCAGGCAGCCCCCTAAATCCCCCACGAGTGAGGGACTTTGAATCAAAAATCTTGTCTGAAAGTCCGCCAAAATTGGCAGCTTGGGGGGCAGAAGCCGTAAACACCGAAGCGAAAAACTCTCATCGAATTCACGTTAAGGTGAGTTTAGCGAGGATGCTCCGCGAGGTTCTACGAAGCCAAAAGAGATTTGTCTGTCAATCAGGTTAGAGGACAACTGCAATTCGTGGAGGTTGCAATCCCTTAAAATTCTGAAGGACTAGCTCCTTCAATAGGCCACATCATGAAAGCGATCGCCATTCAAAATTCCTTTGGGTTAGACGCGCTGCAAGTTGTCGATCGACCCACTCCCCAACCTGCTCCTGACCAAGTGCTGCTGCGTCTCAAGGCTGCCTCGCTCAACTATCGCGATTTGATGGTAGTTCAGGGTCGCTACAATCCCAACCAGGCGTTGCCGTTGATTCCGCTGTCGGATGGAGTCGGTGAAGTGGTGGCGATCGGGGAGCAGGTGACTCAAGTCAAAGTCGGCGATCGGGTTGCCAGTACCTTTTTTCAGCAATGGCGATCGGGCGCTCCTACTAAGGCAGGGTTGCGATCGACGCTGGGAAGTCCTGGAGATGGGCTGTTAGCAGAATATGGAGTGCTGCCTCAAGCCGGAGTGATTGCGGTGCCTGATCATCTTTCAGATCTCGAAGCGGCAACGCTTCCTTGTGCGGCTGTGACGGCATGGAATGCTCTGATGAGAAGTGGTCTAAAGGCGGGAGATACGGTATTGCTGCAAGGGACGGGCGGCGTATCTATCTTTGCATTGCAGTTTGCCAAACTTGCGGGGGCACGAATTATTTTGACCTCTAGCAGCGACGAGAAGTTAGCTAAAGCGCGTCAACTGGGTGCCCATGAGGGAATCAACTACAAAACAACGCCCAACTGGGATGCAGAAGTGTATCGGCTGACAAATGGCGAAGGGGTCGATCATGTCGTCGAAGTTGGAGGAGCCGGCACGTTACCCAAATCGCTGCAAGCTGCCAAAATTGGAGGAAACCTTAGCGTGATCGGAGTGCTATCAGGAGCAGACTTAGGCACAAATTTGCGGCCGATTTTCACTAAAAGTATTCAAGTTAGAGGAATTTACGTTGGTTCGTGGGAGATGTTTGCAGAGATGAATCGAGCGATCGCGCTACACAAAATTCGTCCAGTTGTCGATCGGGTCTTTCCCTTTACCGAAGCTCGTGAAGCATTGCAGTATCTTGAAAGCGGCGCACACTTCGGCAAGATTTGCTTGCAATTTTAACGGGAATCCGATTTAGCTAGAAACAGTCTCCAAATTCCCGCCCGTAAGGAACTTTGAACCAGAACGCTCATTCTAAAGTCTGCCAAAATTGGGAAGTTGGGGGCAAAAGCGCCAAACAACAAAGCGAAAGAACTTGACCGAATGTACATCAGTTCTAGCAACACAAAGTTGATTTCTTAAAGAAGCCTGATGAAATCTTTTACTGCACGCTTTCCGATTCGTCGATCGTCGCCAACAAATTCCTAAACTTAATCCATCTAAAATCATCCATCAAGGTGAGGATGTAAATCTCTAGCGTTTCACTAGCGGTACGATTTCCATCCCAAAAGCTTGTTCAATTGGATTCGCTTTATTGACGTATCCCATAAGAATGAGATTCGCCTCGATATGATGTCTCGATCGGGTGATGTTTTGTTGTTTTGAACATTTTTACACTGAGCAGAAACAAAGACATCATTTTGTTGTTCGTCGTAGTGTCCCCTTAAAGGACAACTTGATAACCACATCTTCTTGAGTAAAAGTGATTCATTCCTGTTCTCTAAAGGTTCTTTGTAGCGTTTGATTTACTATTGTGCCAAAAGTCGTGTCAAAAGATACTCCCCTCCTGAATATCTCGTCAAAGCGCCCTTCTCACCAGGCGAAAGAGTTTCTCGATCGTTCACAAAATAGCCCTCATCTATCCATGCAAATACCTCGTCGTCACCATTCAAAGGTTTTAGCCTGTGGCGTTGCTCTGGGCTGGCTTGCTACAAACTTATTGGCTCAAGCTCAAGCCGCCGATCTGTCGATCGGAAATGGAGGCGTGCAATTTAATCGAGAAACCACGATCGAGTCCGACTTTGTAGAATCTCATGGGGCCTATCAGTCTACATTTGGCGTGATCAATCTGGAAACCAACGAGAAAACTCCGCTCTTGATCGAGGTCAAACCTGCCGACAGTCCCGCTCCGGTAGAGCGACCCTCGACTCGAGTTAACGACTTCAACACAGAGCGCGACTTTTTGGGCACAGCACAAGCAACCGTGATCAAACCGCTGGGCCGCTTCACCTTTCGACCCAACACTCGATACATGTTCTATCTAGAGTCGAGTTTTAACGGTCGCCCCACAGGGACGGTCTACTCAGAAGACACGATGAACCCCAACAAAGAGCGTCAGGTCACTTTTACGGGCAATCCGACTAATCTTTGTGCAGACGGTGGCATGATTCTCGCGTGGGATGATACCGGGTCAGCCCTTGTCAGAACGAGAGCGCAACAAGATCGTGACTTTGACGACTTTATTGTGCGGCTGCGAGATACAGCCTGTGGTGGAAGTGCGTTGCCGCCTCCGGTTCCATCTGCCGAAACGCCTCCCGGTGCAGGAATTCCGCCTGTGACAGGACAAGTGCCTCCAGCGGGGGGGACGACTCCTCCAATTACGGGCGGCGGTGCGCCTCCTTTTCCAGGAACGGCTGTCGGGTTAGGTCTGCTGGGTGTGGGGGCTGGGGTGGCGCTTTTGACGGGCGGTGACGACGACAACAACAATGACTCTAATCCTCCACAAACGATCGCTCCTCCCGGTCAACCACTGTTTCCGCCTCCGACGATCGGGCCTCCGACCACTCCCGAAGGCGAACCCATTCCTGAACCCTTGACGATTTTAGGATCTGGAACAGCGATCGGAATTGCTGCTCTAATGCAAAAAAGAAGAGCGCGCCAGCGTCAGAAGAAATCAAATAAATAGCTTCAGTCGATCGTGAATTGACATTGTTTCGCCGATCGCCGAACTTTGGCTCCCTTCAAAGTCCCCTACTCGTGGGGGATTTAGGGGGCAGAAGCCGACTGAAACGGAGCAACCAATGTCTCTTGTCTAACGTCTTCAGTCTCTCAAACTGCCGCGCCATAAGGGATACCAATTATCCCAGGCCGCCTCTAATTGCTCAGGTGACGCTGTAGAAGGAATCGATAACGTTGCCCAGAGACACTGCCGATCGCGCAAAGCAGCCTGACCCAGTAACCAGGGAAGCGATCGCTTGGATAAAACTTCAACCCGATTTTGATTTTGAATAAACTGGCGATCGCTCACCGTACTTTCACCATAAACGGGAATACAGGCACTCAGATGGGTGCGGTTTTGTCGGCTAAACAACGCATAAAAACCGTTGCGCTGACGAATCGTTAACAGCGGTTGGGTAGAGGTGAGAGAACTTTCTTCGATCGCAGACGGCGCATGGGTATAAGAGTTGACAAAATAGCGCATCTCAATGGTGAGGGGTACTCCATTTTGAGCATATTGATACGCACGACCTGCGATCGTTTGCTCGGTGACGGGTGAGGTCAAACCGGGACTTTGGGGATTGACAATCAAGGGATAGCTGGCGAGAAATTGCCAACCCGGAAGTGTGACTTTGGCGGGCAACGCGATCGTGGCAACCGTATCAACTTCTTGGGCAGGCGCTACGATCGTTTTTCCCAATACACACAAAGCGCTGGTCAACGTGGCCGCCAGCAGTCCAATTCTAAATTTCTTCTGCATCCGCCTCGATTTCCCACTCTGTCTCAAACGGTAAAAAATAACAAAAAACTCCCAGTAATATGACCGCGATGATTGAGAAGATCTGCGACCCTGCACCAATATGCCAATAGTCAAAGGCAGGGCGATTAGAATTTGCAAATAATACTGCCATGATTGCGACTCGAATACCGTTTACCACGAATCCAATCAATACAGCAATTAATGGAATCAACAGCTTTGAAATCAGACGACTGGGAAATACAACCAAAAACAGGAACGTCAGCGTTAATAGCTGCAAAATTAACTGAGAACCCGAACAGCCTTCATAAACTTCTACAACACCCGTCGGCAGCACAATATTAACTCCCTGCTGCATGACCGGATAGCCCAAATACCAGAGAACGCTAGTCGCAAACTCGGCCGTCAAAGGAGAAAGGTCGATCGTAGACAACAAACTCGTCGATGGAATCGCAACAAACCCCAAAATCAACAACTCTCGCCAATACTGTCTAACGCCAAACCCAGAAGCCAACAACGCTAACCCCAACGCTGAAACAAACGGCGAGAAACGCAAAAAGGCATCATATTCCACCACAGCAGCACTTCTGATCAACACCCAGACGATCAGCAAAAGTCCCACACTGGTCGCCGCTGTTCCACTTTCCAATCTCAAACTAGAACGGTTACGCCACACCAAAAACCACACCGCCACCCAGCACAAAAAACTCGGCTCGATTAGCTCTTTGTGACCACTGCGCCACGCAAGCTGTAACTGAAGGACGGTCAGAGTGGCCGCGATTCCAAGTAGCCAAAATTTAGCGTTTTTGAGCAGATTCACGATCGTCCTCAAACTCACAGGATCTAACCCTATGAAGTTTTTTAAGGTTTGTCGTATTTCTGAAGAGAGATTATTTGGGAGAGATTATTTAGGTAGAAACTCAGCGGCAAGCAGATGGTTTTGAATTGCGAAGACGGCGGCCTGGTTGCGATCGCGGACATCTAACTTATGCAAAATCGCGTGGACGTGAACCCGCACCGTGCCAGGTGAGATAACCAAAATTTCAGCAATCTCTTGATTTGATTTCCCAACTGCGACGAATCCGAGGATTTCTTGCTCTCGCCGGGTCAGAGGATTGCTCGCAACGGTCGGTATTGTGTAGCCCGCATCCTGTTGAAAGACGGCTTGAATCTCGGTTGTGGCCGTCTGATCCCACCACGAAGCGCCTGCGGCTACCGATCGCACTGCCAAAATCAATTTCTCAGCGGCGAGTCCCTTTAAGCAGTAGCCATGTGCGCCAGCCGTAATCAATCGAGCGATCAAATCCTTTTCGGAGCGAGACGTTAGCACCAAAATTGGCAATTGAGGCTGCTGCTGTTTGATTTGACGACAGGCTTCGATGCCGCCGATTCCTGGCAAGCCGACATCTAATAATACAAGGTCAATCTTTTGCGATCGGGTCAACTCAACCGCCGTCTCTCCATCTTCTGCCTCGGCGACAATCTCCAATCCATTCTCTTGTTGTAGCCGCATTCGTAACCCCAGACGAAACAACTCATCATCCTCAGCCAGCAAAATTTGCACCATAACCCAAGCAACAAGACGGTTAGCAACGATCGAGTAGCCCACCCAGCTATCTCGACTTGCCCAATCATCTCACGACTCATTTAAGACAGCTATAGCGTGAATGTAAGTTCCTTTGAAAGCGTCTTAACCTGCGAAGGTAAGTTTTGTTCTGTTAGCCGCGTTGCCGAAAGCACTTGCGAAGCTAACTGTATTCGCCAGTCCCTTTTAATTCACACCCATCATTCACACCTATAATACAATTCATCCTCTACACACTCCAGTCTCATGACAGACGCTTATTCTCAACCGAGTCGCGAATGGTGGGCCCAGCGCTGGATTGATGTACTCGAATCCTTTGGGTGGACTCGTCGATTAGCTCGCGCCCGCACCTACGCCAGAGAAGGAAACGTTTTGGGGATTGACTTCCAAGGCGCAAAAGTGTCTGCCAACGTGCAGGGGACGGCCCCAGAACCCTACAAAGTTTCTCTCTCTCTCGACCCGTTTAGCGATGAACAATGGAGCTATGTGGTTGAGTCGATGGCAGAACGGGCAATCTTCTCGGCAAAGCTGCTGGCTGGAGAAATGCCCCAAAATATTGAAGAAGTCTTCACTGCAAATGGGCTGAGTTTGTTTCCATTTAATAAATTTGATATTCATAGTCGCTGTTCTTGCCCTGATCCTGCCAATCCCTGTAAGCATATTGGAGCCGTTTACTACCTGCTGGGCGATCGCTTTAGTGAAGATCCGTTTGTTCTGTTTCAGCTACGCGGCCGCACCAAAGAGCAAATTATCGAAGCCTTGCGTCAAATTCGCGGCATGGGGAGTGATCCCATTGTGATCGAGCCGTCAGACACACCAACCCTTCGAGCAGCGACCCCTCTGAACCTTGATCGCTTTTGGCAATACCACGAACAACTCGAACCTTCTCTGATCGTGATTACGCCGCCGCCCACCAGCGAGACGGTGTTGACCGTTTTGGGAACAATTCCCCTCAAGTCTGATCCGCCTAATCAAGCTTCGACTAAAGCTGCAATGGAGTACCTCACGACGGTTTATGAGACGGTCAGCCAAAAAGCGGTGCAAATTGCCATGACGACAGACGACGAGGAATAGAATCTTGAGAGAATTCTGCCCACCACCTTTGTTAGAGAGGTAGCGCCTCTGCCGCGATGACCAAGGGCTTTAATAAAAAAGGCAAGCTTGCTCAGAATTGGCTGAATTGACAGCAACCCTGACGAAACCTGCCCTCACAAAATTTTGTGTCTGATATTAGTCGTCTAAACTTAATCTAAGATTTAGGAGTCCGTTTGGCTCTGGTTTTTCCTCCTGTGGCGGGCTTCTTCTGAACGATCGACAAATAGCGCTTCAGCGTTGAGGCGCTAATGGAAATTCCACTGTCATTAAGAATTTTGGTAAGTTCTTCATAACTGTAGCCTTTGTTCAGAGAGGCTCGTAGGGAGTCTTGCAGTTCCTCGATCGCATCACGTAGAGGAACCTCCGTTTTTTCGCGCTCTGGCAAATCGGCTAACAGTGCGCCAACTTGATCGATTTCTGTTGTTTCAACTTTAATCGCTGCGTTCGATCTTCTACTTTTTGCGACCACCATAATTTGACTGACTGATGTGACATAACAGTTTCATTCTAATCAATGAATCATGTTTTATCCGTTTAAAAGCTGGTTAACTTACTAATTCTGTTTTTGTCGCTGCCCGTATCCATCTTTGTTGTCAAGGTTAGTAAAAAATCATTGCTCTGTCATGATCAATCGGGAACAGTTTGCATCTCCAGACAGACGTATTTCAGCTTGTGAGATTACAACAATGACACTATAGTTCAGATTCGTATAGGGAAAGCGTGACTATGACGATCGGCGTTTGGGTTTTGGGGGATCAGCTTTGGGCAGGGCAGTCGGCGCTAAAAAGCTGCGATCGTCCAGAGCGGGTAATTTTCATTGAATCGCTCAACCACGGTCAAGAATTGCCTTATCATTTGCAAAAATTGGTGTTGGTCTGGTCAGCAATGCGCCATTTTGCTCAAGAACTGCGCGAAACAGGTTGGGATGTCACCTACAAAACCTCTGTAGACTTCAAAACGCCGCTTTTAGCCTGGATCGAGCAGCATCAGATTACAGAATTGCGGGTGATGACTCCTACCGATCGCCCGTTCGCCAATCTCATTCAACAGCTTGGTCTGCCCTGTGAAGTGACGCTGACCCCCAGCAATCGATTTATCTGGCAAGATCAGGACTTTCTCGATTGGGCAAAATCGCGCAAACGGCTAATTATGGAGGATTTTTATCGCGAGGGACGGCGCAGATTCAACGTATTGATGGAGGGGGATCAGCCGATCGGCGGTCGATGGAACTTTGACAAAGAAAACCGCAAGCCACCCAAAGGAAAACTCAATTTACCCGAAGCGATTTGGTTTGAGCCAGATGCCATCACGCAAGAAGTGATCGATTGGGTTAAGCAGTCTCCCCAGCTAAAAGAAAGTCAAAAATACTGGTCGATCGAGCCGTTTCGCTGGGGCGTGACTCGCAAACAGGCATTACAAGTGTTGGAGTTTTTTATTCAAACTCGCTTGTCGGCTTTTGGCCCTTATCAAGATGCAATGGTCACAGGAGAACAGACCATGTGGCACGCGATGCTGTCTCCTTATTTAAACATTGGATTGCTGCATCCTCTAGAAGTTTTGGAAGCCGCAGAAAAAGCATTTTATCAAAATCAAGATGTCTGGGAATTGAACAGCATCGAAGGATTTGTGAGACAAATTCTAGGCTGGCGAGAATACATGCATGGCATCTATCTGCACATGGGAGAAGATTACCCAAGCCGCAATTTCTTTAATCACAATCAGCCGTTACCTGCCTTTTATTGGACGGGTGAAACGAAGATGAATTGTCTCCATCAAGTCATCAATCAAGTCAAAGAAATTGGCTACGCTCATCATATTCAGCGATTAATGATATTAAGCAACTTTGCCATGATTGCCGGGATTTCACCTCAAGAAGTGCAGGATTGGTTTCACACTGCTTTTATCGATGGCTACGATTGGGTCATGCAGACCAATGTAATCGGAATGGGCCAGTTTGCCGATGGGGGAATGATGGCCTCTAAGCCTTACGCTGCTTCTGCAAACTACATTAATAATATGAGCGACTACTGTAAAAAATGCAGCTACGATCGCCGCGATCGCATCGGAGAAAATGCTTGCCCCTTCAACTTCTTTTACTGGGATTTTCTCGATCGTCACCACGACAAACTCAAACACAATAACCGTATGGGTCAAATTCTTTTTAATCTGACCAAGCTGTCTGATGAAGAACGAGAATTAATTCGTCAAAAAGCCGACCAATGGCGTAGAGAGCATCAACAAACTGAATATCGTCTGCCTTCCACACCTTAAGAGATGAATCTTGATCACCTGCGACATCGCTATCTACAATTAACCAATCAAACGCTTCCAGAACTCGCCAAAACTCGACAATTTCCCGTAAAGTTTAACCATTGTTTTCAGCGCATTGTGTTAGATAATCTGCTGGGTTGCTGTTGGTATGACGTTCTTAAGCAAGGTAAAGAGCCAGCCTACAAACAACTCACTCAAAAACAGTTGGAAGGAGCGATCGCTCTCGCTGAATCAATCATTTCTCAACCCGACGAATACCTTCAACAACTCAATCAAAACAGCTTAAAATGGCGAGGCAAAATTAAAAACCCCAAGTCATCACCACAAGACTCAGGGTTTAGCTAGACGCATTTTAGAAAGAGGAGATATCAAGAACGCCACCCGGACGCGCTTTGTATATTTATAAGTTAGCAATTACAAATCTTAGAGTCCTGTTCTGAGGAGTGAATTCCTGATAAGTCTGTCGATAGAGAACAATATTAGTTAAGTCTCTCTCAATGTAGACAGCTTATTGTTTTGCTGGCAGTTGTGGCTCTGAAACACGATCGCTCAACACTTTCAATTCATCATTGAGCTGTCGCTGACGTTGGATCAATGCCTCAAAATCTGCTCTCGTCGCCAAGCCTTCTCGATTGATTTGAATCAAACGATCGACGTGATCGAGACAAGCATTCATTCCAGCAGCAAACTCATTCCGAGTCAGGGGACGATCGCCCCGATAAGTGCTATCCGGGTAGCCGCTCAGACAGCCTGATTCGGGTTTGGGCAAGTTTTGTGCAGAGGCTCCCAACGGATTGAAAAGGGTGACGATCGCCACCAAAATCGAGCCATGCAGTAGATTCTTCATCTCAAATTCCTCCACCTGTTTTGCCATCTTGTTTGCCATTGTATCGAGGGATTTGAGCGATCGTCGTCTACTCCAGATGCAAATATCGAGTCATCACGCTCATCAGCTTGCCACTATTGATTTCAGGCTCCGGGTTGCTCCACTCATGAATCTGAGCAAACTCGTGAGCATACAGCGCGTGAATCACATTGGTAATGCCCCGACGAGACCCCACAATGATAATTCTCACCGTCTCCCGATCGCGCTGACGAATGGGGGCAGGAATGCGATCGTCAATAAATTCTTCAGCCATATGATTCACCTAATTTGAATGTCGCCAAAACTGTGACACCCATCATCATAGCTTAGTGTCGTCAAAAGTGTGACATTTACGAAGTGATTATTCTCTGACACGATCAGGCGCATGGGGAGGGCAAGTCAAGCGCTAAAACAAGTCTTAGAACGGTACGAAATTACCCAAAACAAGTTAGCCGTAGCGATGGGAATTAGTCGGGCTAATGTGGGTCGTTGGTTTCATGGACTCGATCCAAGTGCTGAAAATATCGTCGCTATCACACAAGCGCTTAAAGCGATCGACCTCAATGCTGCAAAAGAATTCGTCAGACTTTACTTAGGCGAAATTGTGGAAGATGAAGAAGCGTGATTGTTGTGAAGCGAGGGCGATTGCTTCTCACCTCCAAAGCATTTGACTTAACGGGACGATCGCTCAAGTTCACATGGTTGTACTGACCATTCAGAAAGCACAAACTCTCCCTTAAGTAACGAGGCTGTTTTGCTGGTGAGCGGGGTAATAATAATGTCTTGAGAAATATGTGGCGCACTCACCACAACCGCGGGTCTAACCTTTGAACTCGATAAGTCGGAAAAGGGATATTGAACCAAGATGACATCATTTTTGGAGTAACTGGGCATAGACCTCATCCTCAGCATTATCCCAAACTGCATCTAGTGAAGCTTGGCTTGATCGCATCCAAAAATCCGCTTCATCATCTGGGAGCAGAGTAACTAGTAACCTGGTGCCTTCTGGTAGCTCCGTCAAATCCAACAGTTCAATCTTTCCTTCGCGAACGGTAGCCCAAGGTGTTTTTAGCATGTCGCCTCTATCGATGAATTGTGTTTTGATCTTACGCCGTGACACCGAATTTTGCAGAATCATCCGATCTACCACACCCGATGATGGCTTAAGCGATCGCTTCCCAGCTTTGTTGTCACACTGCTTAAAGCGATCACTCCTCTGTAATCTCATTGCTGAATGTTTCGATGTGGTGATCTCTGATCTTATTCGGAAAACAGTTTTGAGATCGGGTTTGTGGAAGAGGAGCGATCAGAGGGTGTTGAGCGGTTCCGTCTAATCAAATTTCGTAGGTCATGATAGACCAGCTTAATGGCTGGGAATTGTAAACACGTTGACTAGCCTAACTTTTCTAGAGAAAGTTTAGTCGATTGTCTCAAGTAAATGCAGAAGTCTCGGAACCAGAAACAATGGCATGGTCAGCAGGGAAAAAGTTGCAGAGTGGTAGATACACTATTGAGCGAAAGCTTGGTGAGGGTGGCTTTGGAGTGACCTACCTTGCTAAAAGCCAAAGTGGAAAGCGGGTTGTTGTGAAAACCGTGAATGAGCAGGTACAGAATCAGCCTGACTTCGCAAAGTTTCAGCAAGATTTCTTGAATGAAGCACTACGGCTCGCCGGATGTAGCCATCAACATATTGTGCGGGTGGATGAAATTATACAAGAGGAAAGGCTGTGGTGCATGGTAATGGAATACATTGAGGGGGAAGATTTGGCAACGCGACTGAAGAAGAGAGGTGCTTTGTCTGAGCCTGAAGCACTTAATTACATTCAGCAAATTGGTGAGGCGCTAACAGTAGTTCACAATCAAGGTTTGCTACACCGAGATGTAAAGCCACAAAACATCATGGTGCGCTCTGGAAAATTTGAAGCAGTTTTGATTGACTTTGGCATCGCTCGTGAATTTACTCCAGACGTAACTCAGATTCACACAACATTTTTGACAGATTATTTTGCACCGCTCGAGCAGTACGAGGAGGAAGCAAAACGAGGAGCATACACAGATATCTATGCTTTAGCTGCAACACTCTATACCCTACTAACCAATCAAATACCTGCTTCTGCTATTGCTAGGGAGCGCAGTGTGCTGAAGCAAAATACCGATCTCCTAGAATCTCCTAAGCGGATTAGGGCAACTATCAGTGTTGAGACCGATCAAGCAATTCTTAATGGAATGCTGTTAAAGGCGGAGGATCGTCCACAGACTTTGCAAGAGTGGTTGAAGCTGCTTCCAAATGAATTTAAGAACGCTAGAGATTATTATAGATGTGGGCTAGAAGAAGGTAAGAGAGGGCGATATACAGAGGCGATTGAACACTTTAATAATGCGATTTGTATAAACCCAGAGTATGCTGAAGCATATAAATATAGAGGTATCGCCAGATCCAAGACTGGAAGTTATTCTGAAGCACTTGAAGACTTTATCAAGGCATCCGAGCTATATGGAAAACAAGGTGAAGTAGATGACAAAAACGCAGTATTAGAATTTATTCAAAGTCTGAACTTTAAAGGTTTTACAGATGAAGATTATTATAGATGCGGACTAGAAGAAGGTAAGAGAGGGCGATACACAGAGGCGATCGAACACTTTAATAATGCGATTTGTATAAATCCTAATTATGCCAAGGCATATAGGCACAGAGGCATTGCTAAGTCGAGGACTGGAAATTATTCTGAAGCGCTTGAAGACTTTCTTAGGGCAGCTAAACTATACGGTGATCAAGGCGAGGTTAATGACCAAAATGAAGTGTTAGAGCGTATTCAAAATTTGAATTTCATTCAGAGTTTTGCAGGTTCTACGAATACTTCTGAAGCCTCATCAATGAGCGAAATAAATTACCTGGAGCTAGAAAATTTACTAGCAGTTGGAAATTGGGGAGAAGCAGACAAGAAGACTTTATCTATTATGCTGAAGATTGCTGGTAGAGACTATTGGCTCAGGCGTAAGGACATAGAGATGTTTCCCTCCCAAGATTTACTTGTTATTGATCACCTTTGGATTAAATATAGTGATGGGCGATTTGGTTTCAGTGTACAGAAGCGGATTTGGCAGAAGGTTGGAGGTCATCTAGATGCTGACTATTGTATCAGAGAAAAATTTGATACTCGTGTTGGGTGGTCTACGGATGATCTTGTAGAGTACACTTTTCCTCCTCGATTTGAGACCTTAACTCTAGAAAAAGCACTTCCTGGGCAACTTCCTTTCCTAGTGACTAGAGGAGGCGATATCGCTAGAGATTGGTTTTTAAAGTACCTTCTGTTACATCCTGCGTTGAAGTCCTCAAACAAAAAACCTTTAATTCAGATACCGAAGTTTAATTTCTTCAAATAATTAGCTGACTACTGTTAACGTGAATTCGATGAGAGGTTTTTCGCTTCGTTGTTCACGGCTTCTGCCCCCAATTTTGGGTGACTTTAAGAGAGGAATTCTGGTTTAAAGCCCCTCACTCGTGGGGGATCTAGGGGGCGTTCCTAGATCTAAAAGCGAAGCGAAGCATTCATCTAACTGACGTTACTGTTAGCTAACTCGTCATTTAACTAGTAGCATGAACTTCAACAAAAAGCCCCCCGATCGCTCAATACGATCGAGGGGCCTTTTAATCAATCAACAAACGTTCTAGCTGCGACCCGTCAGATATGAGGGCGACAGATCAGACCACGACTGTTTCACCAGATCAGCCTCAGCCTGGACGCTCCCCAAATAGTTACCCGCAGGCAGCGAAGGGAAACGCTTGTAAGGCACCACATCTTCACCAAAGTAACGAGCATACTCCGCACTATCGACCATCGCCTCAACCGCAGCCTTGAGACCCTTATCAGCCAACAGCTTGTTGTATTGACGAATCTCAGCCTGAGTCGCCGGGGCACGACCTAACAGATGACGGAACAAGAACTCGATCGCCTTCGTATTCGGATACGGCGTGTAGAAGCGACGACGGTAAATCTCAGAACTCGCCAGCGTCTTGACAAACTCGCGCACCGAGATCTCGCTATTCCGCAGCTTACTTTCTAAGTCCGATCGCCGGAATTCGCGCGGCACCTGACCGCTAAACACATCCAGCACCTGACAGTAGATGGCGTTCATCACTAGTTCGATTTCGCCTTGACCCATGCCCAAATTCATTCGGAAGATGCGGGCAGGTTTGCGGCGAGACGTACCGACTCCCACTTCGACCGATTGACCGCTGCCGTTGGAGAACGATCGACCCAGTTCCATAAAGCGGGGCTTGCTCATATCCATCTGACGTGCTTGAGCGGCCATATCGGCGATCGCTTTGCCTGTCATTGGCATCTTGGCAGCATCCATGCGCGGCTTGAGGGTGGCAAAACTGGGAATTTCCACCTTCTTGTCTTGCTTGGTTAACTTGTTGTAAAGCGTTTGGCTGTTGGGGAAGTTAGCCGCCGGGAGCGTCAGGAAGCGATTGTAAGGAACGACATCCTCTCCAAAGGCTTCTCCATACTCAGCACTGCTCACCATCGCGTTGATAAAGCCTTTCAATCCTTGAGTCGCCAAGATCTGGTTGTACTTGCGGATTTCGGGCTGATCTAACGGCGCACGACCCAGGAAGTGCTTAGTTCCTAGCTCAATCACTTTGGTGTTGGGATAAGGCGTGTAGAACTCCTTGATGTAAAGGCTGGAAGTACCCAAGGCTTCAATGAATTCCTTGAGACTGATTTCACCGTTGCCGAGCTTGCTCTCCAAGACAGAAAACTCGTTTTTGACGATGTAGGGTGCAATATCCCGCTCAAAAATCTGGCGATAAGCAGCCCCTGTAATCACGTTCAAGTTTGACTTGTCGTTGAGGTTGGTGAGCTTAAAGACCTTGGTTTGCTCCCGCTTTTTGCTGACCCCTTGATTGATGCGGAACTGCACATCGGGTTCGGTACGCATATCTGTGACAGCGCCCAGTTCCACAAAGCGAGGCGTTTCTTCTTTGATGGGTTTTGCACCTGTATCGCCGATCGAGCCAACACGAGTCGATCGCAGTGACAACCCAGCCGGGGTCAAATAGCGCTCATAAGGAACGGTATCTTCGCCAAAGGTTTCGTTGTACTCAGGGCTATCTAGAATTGCATCAATCAGCGCATAGAAGCCTTTTTTGGAGCAAATGTCAAAGTACTTGTTGATCTCTTGACGACCATAAGTAGGACGACCCAACAGGCGACGGTGGATGTACTCAACCGACTTAGTAACGTAGAGACTCGTCCAGTACAAGCTGCGGAAGAGGTTCGATTTGGCCAGCCGACGAATAAACTCGCGCACTGGAATCTCGCCGTTTTCTAGCTTGATTTCGTCAACTTTGAGCCGCTGACCATCGTAAACCGCCCGTCCAAACACTTGCAGATAAGCCGCCCGAATCACTGCCTGAGTCGAGCTTTCTGAAAACTTAACGCTGATGCCTTTCGTCGGACTGCCCTTCTTGGCAAAGGTGCCTGTGTAGCTGGGCAATTGATCCAGCTTGAACACTTTGGGCCCCAAGGTACCGGGAGCCTCACCTCTGGCAGCAGGATTGCTGAGTTGATTATTGATACCCGCGCCACGATTGATCAAAATCCGCCGAGTGTCTTTGCCAAAAGGAGCCGGACGAGCGCTGGGATTGCGAGTTTCTTTGGGGAAGATAGCGCCAAACTGGATTTCTAGCGGATCGTTGCCAGAACCATAAACGTGCTGATCAGGCAGCGGTCTGTCGTAGGAGGCAAACGTCACCAAGAACTGAGGCACCTTGCGGAAGGGCGCACTGTAGTTAAACAGATCTTGTTGAGGGCCCCAGTTGCGGCATTCTTGCGCTTCTTGACCCAGACCCCGCAGATAAGGAACGGTTTCTTCGCCAAAGTAGTCGCTGTATTCTTTGGAGTCAACCAGCGCGTCTACCAACGCAGGCAAGCCACCTGTCGAGACGATCGAGAAGTATTTCTGCACTTCTTCCCGACTGCTCGGCCCCCGGCCCAGAATGTGACGGAATGCTAACTCCAGCGCCCGACTGTTGATAAAAGGATCGTAGAAGTTTTTGCGGTAGAGGGGAGACTTCGCCAAACGGCGCACAAACTCCTTCATGGAGATGTCGCCATTTTTGACCTTGGACTCTAGATCTGAGATAGAGAGTGAATAAGCGCGGGTGATGTCTCGCTCAAAAATCTGACGATAGGCCGCTTTAATTACATCGTTTTTCTCAGACGACCCCAACCCCGGCTTCATCGCATATTTGGGGCGACGCTCGGCAGCATTGGCGTAGATTTGAGGAAGCTGTAGACCTTGCTGATCGTTAGAAGAGCGCTGACGGAGCTTGGTCGAAGGGGTGGGCGCTTTGAATTCGCCAATCAGCACATCGAAGTATTGAGCGACGATTTCGGAAGCTTCGGCATCGTTGCGGAAGTAGTTGACCGAGGCGGCTTTCATCTCTTGCAGGGCGACGATCGTCGCTTCTCCAGAGCAAGCATTCTCGATGATTTCGCGCAAGCCTCGCACGTTGACCGAAATGATGTTGGGGTCGCCTGCGACGATCGCATAGGTGGTGTAGCGCAAAAACCAACTCAAGTCACGCAGCGATTTGGCCATATTGCTCGGGCCATATCGTGCAACGTTGATTGGTCGGAAGTTTGCCGGAATCGGGCCGCTACTCGGTGTCAAAAACAGGGCCCGTAGCCCGTCCAAAATACCGTTGCTGTTTCCACCCGCATAGGTTGCGGTTCCCAGCTTCATGTTTTCTGCGGTGTCCATGACGGTGCCAGCCAGGCTCATCACAGGCTCTTCGGCAGGCTTTTCTAAAAAGGCCATCGGAGAGCCACCTGTAAAGATGCGATTGGCGGCCCGAGACACTATCAGCTCTGAGCTACGGGTCAACAACTCGGCGATCTCCAAGCGTTTTGCTCCAGAGACAAAGTAGCGAGCCAATTCGTCTAGCTCACCTCGGCCCAAGAAGCGGTCTTGCTGCTCGGCTTGAGAAATTGTTGCGACTGGGACTGTTTGGTAAAGTTGCGGGCGTGCAACTGAGCTTCCACCACTTGCCTTAACACTCATCGGATACTAAAGCTCCCGTTTTACGGATCGTTACTGTATTAAATCTGACCAGAGTGTCACCTGGCACGGACTATTACCCGTTTATCGTAGAACTTTTGTTCTAGTTTGGGCAATAGAATCTATCGAATCAAACGACTACCCAGGGTCAACCACGCTCATTTTTAGATTAAAACGTTTCGGGTTCAAAGACTGATTTATTAAAAAGTGTGAAGAACCATTCTCTACGTTTATCAGAGCATCATAAAGCTATCTGGAAACTGTCTGAGAAGAGGTATAAGTTTTGTAACAAAGGAGGGAGGAGGGAGGAGGGAGGATAGAATACTTCCGGGTTCCTGAAGTTTTGGTGTTCTAAACATTAGGAGTGCATCTACATTATTATGCAGAGAAAGGATACGCAGAAGGAAACTAAGAACCTGCGGCACCCTTGCCGCTGCCCGATTTGCTGTATCTTGCCGCCCTATGTTACCGATCGTGTGATTCTCAATGGCACTCCAACTCAGCGCGAATGGG
Organism: Phormidesmis sp. 146-33; assembly: GCF_052939515.1. Taxonomy (NCBI): domain Bacteria; kingdom Bacillati; phylum Cyanobacteriota; class Cyanophyceae; order Leptolyngbyales; family Leptolyngbyaceae; genus Phormidesmis; species Phormidesmis sp. 146-33. The sequence goes on along the minus strand of NZ_JBJPHU010000008.1, from coordinate 103,940 downwards.
CTTTAGAAACTAAGAGCGTCAGAGCAGTTTCGGGGCAGGCGTGAAGCGGTGGGTGGCATTCAATTGATGGCTCCGGTAGGGGTAAAACGGCGGACGATTTTTGATGCCAAAAATTTAACAGATTTGCCCGGAACGTTGGTACGCAGTGAGGGCGATCCGGCGACGGGCGATTTGGCAGTGGATGAGGCTTACGATGGGTCAGGCGCGACTTATGACTTCTATGCCGAAGTGTTTCAGCGCAATTCGATCGACGGGCTGGGAATGCGTCTCGATTCGACGGTTCACTATGGTCAGAAGTACGACAACGCTTTTTGGAATGGGAGCCAGATGGTCTATGGCGATGGGGATGGGGAGTTATTCGATCGCTTCACCAAATCGATTGATGTGATTGGTCATGAGCTGACGCATGGTGTCACCCAAAATGAAGCAAATCTGACTTATCGAGGACAATCCGGAGCCTTAAACGAATCATTTTCAGATGTGTTTGGCATCTTGATCAAACAGCGAGTTCTCAACCAAACGGCCGATCAATCAAATTGGATCATTGGAGAAGGGTTGTTTACCTCCAAAGTTAATGGTGCAGGCATTCGATCGATGAAGGCTCCTGGTACGGCCTATGACGATCGGGTGATTGGTAAAGATCCTCAGCCTGCTGACTTCAGAAATATATATACCGGAACGGCTGACAATGGCGGTGTTCATATCAATTCGGGTATTCCTAATCGGGCGTTTTATCTGACGGCAACGGCGATCGGGGGCTATGCCTGGGAGAAAGCTGGAAGAATCTGGTACATTGCTCTGACCGAAAGACTAAGACCCAGAGCCACTTTTAGAACGGCAGCAGCCACGATGAGCGCGATCGCTGGCGAACTCTATGGCGCAAACAGCACCGAACAACAAGCCGTCCGAACTGCCTGGAGAACAGTTGGAGTCGTTTGACGTTTAGTCCAAATATAAGAAGTGAGGAGTTGCATTATGTTGACTCTTCACTTCAAATCCCACAACTCTTATGAAAATCTCTTTTGAGCGATCGGGCGGATTTGCAGGTCTAATCATGACCACTTCAATCGATACTGAAACTCTGTCACCGACTGAAGCCAATCAAGTCTGTCAAATGGTAGAAGCGGCAGATTTTTTTAATTTACCGACAACGATCGCAGCCCCGCAGCCCGATCGCTTTCACTACCAAATTACAATTGAGGAGAGAGATCGGCTTCACACCATACAAATTGACGAATCAGTGATGCCCGATCGGTTGTCTCCATTAATTGAATGGATGATAGAGACAGCACGAGGGTAGCAAAGGCCTCAAAATTTCGGGGATACCTTTTAACTGCCAACAATCTACGCAACGGCTAGAATAACAACGCCAGAATTAAGATCTAACGTCGTCGAGCTTTGCTGACCATCTTGTGAGACAAACGTAACTTTAGATCTTCTTGCTCGGCCCAATCTTGTAATAGACGATAAAAGACTTGTCGATCGTCATTCTGACTCAGTAGGCTCGATCGCTAGCAAATGAACTGAGTAACCTTGACCTATTGCATTTCGATAAAGCGGGCCATCCAATGTCCATAGTGCTGCATTCAGTCTTTGTGCTAACACTAAATAAACAGCATCATAAGCACTTTTTCGTCCTAGCGCTAATGCCATGTTGATCACTTCTGGATCAAATCCTAGCGAATGATATTGGATCGGCAACTCCGCCAATTGCTCACAAACAGCTTGTGCTTGCTCTCTCGCAAACAGCCCCGCTGTAACCATTCGTGTCAAAGCATTCGTGACCTCAGAATATGCCAAATCAGGCGCATGTAGCGCTGTATTCTGATCGACCCAGCGTTCAAACTGCTGATAGACAATCTGTCGTTGAGGATGCTGAGTTACTAAAGCAACTAACAAATTTGCGTCAATGATGATATCCATATCTGATTAGAAGCCACCTCGATCGCTCAATTCTTCTCGTCCTTCTTGAATCAAAGCTACAGGATCAGTAGAAGGTAAATTCTCAGTTAAGGCATGGAGTCGATCGAGACCAGCCTTGAAAGAAGCAGACTGAGAATTGTTTAGAAAAGTCGGGCTAGTGGTCTGATTGGCATTTAGGTGCTTGGCGCTGACAAACTCGGCAAACATGAGAATTGTGCTGGCCTGGTCTTGAGGAAGCGTTCTTACAAGTGTATAGATTTGTTCTGCGATCGTCATATCAAGTTATGAGGCTAAAGTACAGTTTGTATTTATTCTAAGCCACACACAATCTACTCAAAGGCTAAAATACCAACGCCAGAAAAAACCTAACGCCGCCGAGCTTTGCTGACCATCTTGCGAGACAGACGTAACTTTAGATCTTCTTGCTCTGCCCAATCTTGTAGTAGACGATAAAAGACTTGTCGATCGTCATTCTTAAGCACTGCTACCTGGTCGGCTGTCTCAATCACATAAGGGTAGCCGCCGCCAATTACCACTTCGCCTCGCACCCAATCGAGAATACGATCGTGCCATCCCGCTTCATATACCCAAACCGGAAGTTCTAATCGCACTGGGTAGCTATCTTTATTGGTTTTCATATAGGTGAATGCAATTCGGTCAGCCTGATCTTGATATTGATCTAATACACCCGATCGCTGACAGAGAAACAAGGGAGTACGATCGCCCCACTGCATTGCGCTATTTCTAGAACGGCTAATAAGTTGTGCATCGTGGATAGATTTACTTTCGGGCAAATTGCCTAATAGCCGCAGCATTTCAGTCAGGTCGCAAGCAGTCGAAGTGTCAATATAGCCAACCAGCGGCACTCTAAAATACTCACTCGCCTGCAACAGTTGACGCATACATTTCACATAAAAGTTGCGCGTCTCTTCATCAAAAACTTCGGCAAACGTGACCACGAGTGAACCGTCAAAAAACGCCAGACAGGTTTCACAATCGGCATGAGATTCCATATATTTGATGATGCGTTGAGTCTCCATTTCAAAGCGGCGTAGATTGACTTTACGATCGGCGAGATCGCCCTTTCCCACACGCAGATCATTTGGAGTCATCACATCCAATTCGATGTCTTTTTCATAGGTGCCAGACGGCAAATGACAATTTTCATACCAGCCGATTTGCACCAGCGCTACGGGAATCGAAACATCTTTACTGGGATAAATTTGAGAGCCATCGACGGCAAAGGTAGAAATCCCAGTGAGGCGATCGCGTACCCATTCCAGACTTTGTTCTCGACTTTGCCAGGTCAATTTTGAAGGAATAATCCAATCGGAAAATTTGCCCAATGGCTCTAATGGCAGCGCTCCACAATATTGAATTCCGGCAAGGTTTTCCTGCAAAATATTGTCTGGTTGGCGTGACATCTGAGCCAGTGCCGCCAGGTATTGTTGAAGTTCTTGCAAAGCGGTTTTGTCATAACTTGTGAAGTCATCACGCTTTGCTTCTAACAGGCTCAAGATTTGGGACGGCTTAATTGGCATACATTAAGAGATGGGGAATTGATTCGTGAATAATCTTCTCAAGCTGTGTAGATTGATTATCGACAAACTTTGGAAGACGCGCAATTCTTCCGATGATCAGGGGATGAAAATATTGTATTTCCAAACTCATGCTGTCTCTAATCTCTTTTGATACAAATTCAAACGCTCTATAGGGTTTTACGATCGAGCCAAATCCCCCTCAGTCCTGCGGCTTTTGCAGCTTTATAATCTTCTTCTAAACTGTCTCCTATATGCCACGCAAATTGGGCTGAACAATTGTGTTTATCAAGGGCTACATCAAAAATTTGAGGACTAGGTTTTGCGGCTCCGACTTCAGTAGAAATGGTAACAGAACTGAAAAAATCAGTCAGATTTAGCGCTTTGAGAACCGCATGTAGACGAGAATCAAAATTAGAGAGAACGCCTAATGTAATGTCACGATCGCGCAATTTCTCTAAAGTTGGCACCACATCTGTATAGAGAATCCAGGGTTCTGTTGTCTCAAAGTGATGATAGAGTTCGGTGAAAAACTTTGAGAAATCTGAAAACTGATCGCGAACGTTGGCTCGTTTAAAGGTTTGATGCGCGATCGTGCCCCACCATTCAAATTCTAATTGGGGAATTTCTGCACTCGATCGCCCCGGAAAAGCAGGAGACCCGGCCGCTTTAAAACTTTGATAAAACGCTTGATTTAAGACTTCAGTCGGCACATCCACACCATAACGCCAGGCGATTTTGCCGTAGACTTCACCGACGCTACCCCGCACCCCAAACAAAGTGCCAACCGCATCAAAAAAAATCACCTGGGGACGCATCATTATCTCTCACTTTAGAAACTTAAAAAGCAGTCTTGCACCAGCAGAATCAACAAGGGTAGAGGCATTCCTAAACCACTTTCCATCAAGTTATGGTCGCATGTTACTGATTTAAGGACGGTGGAGAGGGCCACCCTACGAGTTTTTAGCGCTCTTATCGAGTGATCGACGCTTATTTCAGTGCCATTTAGCCATTATCCCTTGTCTACTCAAAAGTTAAACCTCAGACTCGAAACCTGTCCAGTCGTTGAGGCGCACGATCGCCGATTGGTTTTCCTGCGATCGGGGGAAGGCAAGCGTTCGGTCAAGCGCCAAACTTGTGGAACAGCGTACACTCAAACCGCGACGGTGGGTGAAACTGAGAGTTTAGCAGGTCGATCGTTGAGGAGAACACGACATGAATCAAGCTGAGTTAGCGCAACAGGTCAAAACGATTCATGATCAACTCAAGCTACTTCAAAAACAAGCCGCATCACCCTCAACAGATCCTATTTTTGAGACACTCTTTTCTCAACTCCAAAGCTTAGAAATTCAGACAGCCGAGTCACCCCACACCCAAACCAGCGAAGAAAAGTGGCGCGCCCTCAGCGTTTGTTCCCCGGTGGGGATTTTTACCTGTGACGTTTTGGGGCATGTCACCTACACCAATCCCAAGTGTCAGGAGATGGGCGGCTTTACGCTTGAGGAGAGTTTGGGCAAGGGGTTTGCAGACTCCATTCACCCAGACGATCGCCATCGAGTGCTGACAGACTGGTTTACGATCGCTCACTCAGGACAACAACACGCCGATGAGTTTCGAGTGCTGCACCGCGATGGCTCTTTGCGTTGGGTGCAAGTCAGGACGGCTCCGATTATCTCCGATCGGGGCGAATTAGTAGGGCACACCGGAACGGTCGAAGACATCACCAAACAAAAACAGTCCGAATCCCAGATCAAAGCCTCTCTCAGGGAAAAAGAAGCCCTGCTTAAAGAAATTCACCATCGGGTTAAAAACAATCTACAAATTATCTCCAGTTTGATCTACCTTCAGTCACAAAGAATCGACGATCCCCAGGTGCGACAAATTTTTGAAGACAGCCAAAGTCGGATTAATTCGATGGCTTTGGTGCATGATAGTCTGTATCGATCGAATGACCTGACTCGCATCAATTTATCAGAATACATTCAAAGTTTGGCGACTCGTCTCTTCTATACTTATCGACTTCAATCAGATTTGGTGACGCTAAGAATGCAGGTTGGCGAGGAAATCTTCATCAGTTTAGAAAAGGCGATTCCCTGTGGGCTGATCTTAAATGAACTCATGACCAACGCCCTCAAACATGGATTTTCTGACGAGAGAAGCGGCGAGATTGCGGTGCTGTTAGAAGCCGAACTTCCCCAAAAAATTTGTCTCATCGTCGAAAACAACGGCAACGATTTACCCGATAGGTTTGAACTGCAAACGATCCGATCGATGGGGCTGCGACTGGTTAATGCCCTTGTCAACCAAATTCGAGGTAGCTTTGAGCTAGAAAAAACAAATACGACGCGATTTAAAGTGACCTTTGATCATCTATAAATGCTCGATCGCCCTACAATGCTGGAGGGGTGTGAGAAGATTGCTTCCCTTCTAGAATCGGGTAATTCGACACGGTTTAGTGCAGAAAAATAGGCAAGTTAGCCCTTACTTCAAAGCCAATTTTTCTACTGTGTCGATCAATACACGTTCCTGCAAAAAACTGGCTTCACGTCAACGCTTTGAGTCGATTTGACGAAGTTAAAACCTGGCTGCCATTTTTTAGAAGCACTTCTAACTAGAATGCAGAGGTACAAGTATAAAAAATTGCTACGATGACGGATCAAACATGGCGAAAATATTGGTAGTCGAAGATGAAAGTGTCGTAGCATGGCACATTCAAGAAGCATTAGAAACGCTGGGTCATGAAGTGATTGCCGTCGCCCAAACCGCTAAAGAAGCGATCAAACTCTCTGCGGACACTCAGCCCGATCTGATATTAATGGACATTCAACTCCAGGGCGAGGTCGATGGAGTGGCGGCCTCCGAATTTATCTACTTTCAGCTAAATTTGCCCGTCGTTTATCTGACCGCCCACGCCGACGAACAAACGCTCCAGCGAGCCACCGAAACCTCTCCCTTTGGCTATCTAGTTAAACCGTTTCAGGAAGCCGAACTGCACTCCACCATCAAGATTGCTCTGCACCGTCACCAACTCGAAAGAGCACACAAAGATGCTCAACAATGGTACGCCACGACGCTGATTAGTATCGGAGACGCAACGATCGCCACAGATGTAGACGGCTTTATCGCTTTTATGAATCCGACCGCAGAAATCCTCACGGGTTGGGAGCAAGAGCAGGCATTGGGCGAGTTTGCGACACGAGTTTTGGATCTGGTGCATGAAGAGACAGGGGAGGCGATCGCAAATCCCTTGTTGTCTGCGATGTGTAGCGGCGATACGGTGACCTTGCCCACTCGCACCCTGCTAAGAGCCAGAGATGGAACGCTCAGACCTGTGGGCGATAGTGCCGCTCCGATTCGCAATCGAGATGGTCAGATCATTGGCAGCATTATGGTCTTTCAAGACTTGAGCGATCGCCGCCAACAAGAAGCGCTGCTTCAACGAGAAAATCAGATTTTAGAACGCAGTCAAGATCGATTGACTCTACAACTACGCGAACGTAATGAACAACTTCAACAAGCCCTCGACTGTACTCAACTGGTGCAACGGGTTTTAGAACAATCGCGATCGGTCTCTGATCACAGCCAGATTTTGCAACTGACGATTGAGGAATTGGGGCGGACGCTAAAAGCCAGCTATTGTTGGGCCGCCCTACACGATGAAGAGAGTCTGACTTCGACGATCGTCTGCGAATCGGTCGGGGCATTTGAGTTTCCAGACTCGACGATCGGCACCTGCATTGATTTAGAAAAGCACTTTCGATTTTATTTTCGGCTGTTTCAACGAGAATCCTGGCTTGATCCGAGTCCAGATTTGCTGCCGCCACTCTATCGTCAGTTGCAGGAAACGACGAGCCAGATGCTAATCTGTCCGATTCAAGACGAGCAGCGGATAATTGGTGAGGTGGGCATTCTTGTGCAGGGCAAACCTATCAGATCAAAGCTGCAAGCTGATTTAATTGCACAGGTGGTCAGTCTGCGATCGCGCTAGAGCAAGCTCAATCAGAAAAGCCGGACTCACTTTAGTCGTTCTGTTTCCTTTTGTGATCAGCAAAATAGAGAGGACAGGCGATCGATGGGGTGCGATCGTCGAATTTTGAAGCTCATTCCGCAAAATTCCTGGAGTGCAAGAAAAATCTTGTATACGTAGGTGAAGCGGGACAAAACTGAGACAGCGGATCAAGGCGACATGGAGACACCAACCTGGCTGACAGAAGCGCGGCAGTTACTTGAGCAAGGGAACCCTTTGGCAGCATTGACTGCACTAGAAGCAGGGCTGTCAGACATGCCTGACTGCGCCGATGGCTGGAGAATGCGAGGAATGATTCTTCGCAATGATTTAGACCGCTACGAAGAAGCAATCGCTAGCTATGACCAAGCACTGAAATATAAACCGGACTTCGGTGATGCTTGGTGCGGTCGCGGCGCTACATTGGTCGAGTTACACCGCTACGAAAAGGCGATCGCTAGTTATGACCAAGCGCTGAAATACAATCCGGACGACCATAAAGCCTGGAACAATCGCGGCGTTGCACTGAGTGATTTACACCGCCACGAAGAGGCGATCGCCAGCCATGACCAAGCGCTGAAATACAAACCGGACTTACCCAAAGCTTGGGTCAATCGTGGCATTGCGCTGAGGCATTTACACCGTTGTGAAGAGGCGATCGCCAACCATGACCAAGCGCTGAAATACAAACCGGACTTCCCTGAAGCTTGGAACAATCGCGGCGTTGCTGCCTACAACTCGAACGGAGTCAACAAACAATCCGTCACCCTGCCGCCCTCAATGCAAAACCCTGCCCTTGATCAACGGAACTACCCAGGGCAACTTGCCAGCTTGCGCGAAGGCCTGAAGTACTGTAAACAAGACACTCACCCAGAAGGCTGGGGCACTCTGCATCGTAGGATAGGCAATGCCCACTGCGATGAAGGCAACTACAAAGAAAACCCTCGACCTTGCTGGCGCGATGCCCTCCGTAGTTACCACACTGCCCTCCAAACCCTCACTGCCGACTCATTCCCCGAACCCCACCTTCAAGTGCTGCAAGGCATGATCCGCGCCCACCTTGCTCTAGATGAAATTCCCGCCGCTCGACGCTATCAGCAACAAGGCATCACCCTGTTTGAGCAACTCCGCGCCGCCCAACCCGACTCACTCAAACCCACCTTCGAGACCAGATTTGCCAGCTTTAGTCAGCGAGAAATCGACCTGCTAATCGGCGAAAACAATCCCATTGCCGCCCTCAAGCAAGCCGAATTTTACAAAAACCGTTGCCTCACCTGGATCTTGGATGCGTGGCAGGAAACTGTTCTCAGTCCCGACGCTGCCGAAATGCAGTCGCTCTGCAATCCCCATACCGCAATTTTCTACTGGCACCTCAGCCCCGATCGCCTCACCACCTTCATTCTCACCAACGGTCAGCCGCCCCAAGTTTTAGCCTGCAACCGCCGCCAACAGTCCCAGCAATTTGAAACATGGATGCAAAACTACGATCGTCAATATCGCGACTATGCCAGCCAGAAAAAAGAATCCAGCAAGCGATCGTCCCATCCCTGGCGCACCACCCTCGAATCGCAACTCGCCAAACTGCGTAATATTCTGCACATCGACGATCTTTGTGAGCAACTGCCCCCCACCGTTCACACCTTAATTTTGCTGCCCCACCGTGATTTACATCGATTCCCACTCCATGCCCTGTTCCCCGATCGCTTCACCGTTTCCTATCTGCCCAGTTGCCAGATTGGATTAAACCTGCGCGATCGCAAACAAACAAACACCTACCTGTCCCTGCTAAACGTAGACGATCCTCAAACAGACCAGCCAGAAATGCCCTTCGCTCAGTTGGAATCAGCGATCGTTCGGCATCTAATTGAAGACGCAACCCACATTTCCCCCGCCGATGCCTCCTGCGATTGCGTAATCCATCACCTACAAAAACCATACAAAACCTTTCACTTTACCGGACACGCCGCCTACAACTCTCGCAAGCCAGAAGACTCCGCGATCGCCCTCACTGATGCACGATTGACCGCCAAACAAATCAGTCGCCTCAATCTGTCTAGCTACAATCTGATTTGTCTTGCAAGTTGCGAAACCGCCGTCACAGGCAAAGACAGCATCGCTACAGAATACGTCGGGCTGTCCACCGCTTTTCTCAAAGCCGGAGCCGCAAACGTTCTCAGCACCCTCTGGCAGGTCGATGAAATCTCAAGCGCCTGGTTGATGATTCGATTTTATCAAGCCTTGTTAGCTGGAGATGCGCCAGCCGTTGCCCTCAAACAGGCCCAACACTGGCTGAAAACTGTCACATACCTTGAACTCATTGGCTGGCTGAATGCGCTCACCGTGGAAGGACTGAGTTACCGTTGGCGCAAAGAGCTAGAAGTTCAAGTAGACCTTCTGAAAGAGCAACAGGGTACAATAAAGCCAAGCGATCGTCCTTACAATCAGCCCTTTTATTGGGCAGCGTTCACTCTCACTGGAAGCGTGCCATGAGCGTCTATAGCAACGAAATTGACCTGGAAGTTCTCAAGTATGCTTTAGAACACTACGGCACCAACCTGCCAGACGACGAGAGCCGATCGCTGCTGAATGCGTTGAAAGCATGGAAAAATCAGGAGCCAGATTCGGATCGACACCTGTGCGAGTTGGTAAGCCAGTCAGCCGCGATCGACCAAATCTACACCCAGGCACTTAAAGCGCAGCGACAACACTACACCGCTCAAGAACGCGCTAAAAGCTTCATTTTGACTGCCGACAGCTTCAGCGATCGTACTGGATTGAGCCACCTTGCCGATCAGCTAACCCACCTCCTGACTCAACACCAGCTACAAAAATCCATAATTCAAGCATCCAAAGCCGAACGAGAGATCCTGAGCGCATTGGAACCTCATTCTCTCACCTTAAAAGACTTGACCTATCGGACTGGGCGATCGCTGCCAACGATTCAAACGGCTGTACAAACGCTGCGAAAAAAAGGATACGTTGATTTGCTCTCTGCTCCCCTGATCCACTGGATGTTTCCAGGACTGAAACCGCGCCGCGATCGTCAGCAACCCATTGCCGAGGAAGAGTTTCTGTCATTAACCGCAACAGGCTATCTCCACCTTCACCCCCTCATTCGCGTCTCAAGCAGAGGCTATGAGTAATGCCAGCTCTGGGTGGTGGCTGCTGGTCGCAATCGCTGGCGTGTCAGGCGTTTTTAATTTAATCGTTGCTGCTGAAAAATTCAATCGGAGATTTCGATCGCCCTTTTTTACTCCCTGGTTATCCCTGGGATTGTGGTGGTGGGTGCTACTTCAGTTAGTTTTACCAAGTATTGTCTTCTGGCTATTGTTTGGAGCCTCGATTCAACCGCCCATTGCCTCAGATAAATTCCCAGATCTTGTCACCAAAGCAATCACCGTCGGACTTGGCTTTAATGCCTTTGTGAACGCTAACATCGACCTGGGATTTACTGGCGTTCCCTTTAGCGAGTTTTATTTTCTCCTGACTCGACTTGCCTTTCGTCAAATAGAAGCAAGTCAAAGGGGCAGGTTGACAGATTTCAAATCCGAGTTGCGGCAAGAACTCAGCCAAACCTCAAATCAGTTTGAATCTGGACTTGCCTGGCTCAGAGACTATTTCGAGGGTGATTCCTCCCTCAGAACCGAAGAAGAGCGCAACTTTTTAACGCGAATTGAAGCTGCCCGCACGATGACTCCGCAAATAGAGCAAATCGGTGCAATTGTGAGGCTACTGCTAGACGTGCGCTCAAAAGACTGTCTCAGCGCGTTGAAACAGTTTGGCTGTTCTGACTCGTTTCTGCAAAAATACTTTCCCAAGAAGTTTGCTAAATCCAAAGCTCCAAAGCCCTGATTGGAAGTAAAGAAGAGACAGCGATCGCCCTTGATCTGCTATTCCTCAATCTTGTGAGAGTATTGCGTCTCCGCCTCGAAGCCCATGCAGTGAATACCTTAAACGAAGACAGTACATTGACATCCTCTACAACCTAGCTTTGCTCAGGTTGCAGATTCCTTCCTGTTTCATCGGCTCTTAACTGCCGTGGATAGAAGCACTAAAACGTCTGGTACTAAAGCTTCAAATCTGTTAGACGATTAGATGATGCTTGCAAAACAATTACTGCAATATCAAATTGTCGTAGATTCTGTTGAAACGATAGGTTGCGATCGACTGTAATGAGAGTATCAAACTCCGCTTCTGCAAGCGCAAAAAGTTGACCATCCTTGATTCCTGCCCATCCCATCTGAGGAACTGTTTTCACCTCATAGCCAACAAAATCTCTCGCTAACCTGCGATCGATGCACTCATCTAGCAGAAGCTTCATGCTATGCTACCAGTCCAATAAGCTGCTTTCCTGCCTCTTCTAGCAAAGCGATCACCTGTTCTCTGCTTACAGTTGGAAATCCATCCAAAAAGTCGTCGATTGATTCTCCCGCTTTGAGATAGTCTAAAAGTGTTTGCACAGGAACCCTAGTACCCGCGAAGACTGGAGTTTCACCCATAACTTCAGGGGATGCGCTAATCACTGGAGAGTTCTTAAGCATCAGTCTTTAAACCTCTAAGTCCCATATTTGTATTTTAATCAATTCTGGTAGGACTCCTGAAAATTGTGAGTTTCAATACATTCATTCTTTTATCGTTGCTGTAGACCAAACACATTACTTCTATTTCTAAAATTCTATGTCTACGTTGCTGGTCAAAAACATTCATACCTTGCTGACAATGGATGCAGATCGGCGGGAAATTCGCAATGCGGCACTACTCGTTCGAGACAACGTGATTGAGCAGGTTGGAACCGGATCAGAATTACCTCAAACCGCAGATGAAGTTCTGGATTTACACGATCGCTCTGTGGTTCTTCCGGGTCTTGTAAATACGCATCACCACTTTTACCAAACTCTGACTCGTGCCATACCTGCCGCTCAAAACTGTGATTTGTTCATCTGGCTGCAAACGCTTTATCCGATTTGGGCAAACCTCACCCCCAAGGCTGTGTATGTCAGCGCTCAAATGGCAGCCGTTGAATTAATGTTATCGGGCTGTACAACGGCAAGTGATCATCTCTACATCTATCCCAATGGCAGTACGCTAGACGATGAGATTCAAGCGGTGCAAGCGGTTGGGTTACGGTTTCATGCCAGTCGAGGCAGCATGAGCGTCGGAGAAAGTCAGGGAGGATTGCCGCCAGATTCGCTGGTTGAGAAAGAAGCTGATATTTTGAAAGACAGCCAACGTCTGATCGAGCAATATCACGACAATACTCGTCATGCGATGCTGAGAATTACGCTGGCTCCCTGTTCTCCCTTTTCGGTCTCTCAAGATTTGATGCGAGAATCAGCGGCACTGGCCCGATCGTATCCCGGCATTAGACTGCATACCCACTTAGCAGAAAACAAGTCCGATATTGAGTACAGTTTGGCGACCTTTGGCATGACACCAGGCGACTATGCCGCGTCCGTCGGTTGGGTTGGAACGGATGTTTGGCACGCTCATTGTGTCCAGTTAGACGATCGCACCATTCAACAGTTTGGCAAAACCGGAACCGGGGTTGCTCATTGCCCCTGTAGTAATATGCGGTTGGCCAGCGGCATGGCACCCATTCGTAAAATGCTCAATTATCAGGTTCCTGTGGGTTTGGGAGTCGATGGTTCGGCCTCCAATGACACCTCAAATCTGTTGAATGAAGCTCGAACGGCTTTTCTAATGGCGCGAGTTCGTGAATTGGATGCGTCTGCGATGACCGCCCGCGATGTGCTGGAGCTTGCGACGTTGGGAGGGGCAAAGGTGCTAGGGCGAGACGATATTGGCTCTCTAGCCCCTGGAATGTCAGCAGATTTCATTGCCATCAACCTGGATCGTCCCGAATTTGCGGGTGCGCTACATGACCCGATCGCCGCCATGATTTTCTGCCAGGTCAATACCGTAGATTACAGTTTTATCAATGGCCGAAAAGTAGTTGATCAAGGACGAGTCACCACCCTTGAACTGCCAACATTAGTTGAAGAACACAATCGATTGGCCCATCAACTAATCCATCATTAAGCAGGTTCCTTTGGTTTGCGATCGTGATGTCCATTTGTAGAAAAACAATGCTAACTAACCGCACTGCGCCGAAGCACTTTAACCAGATTGATTGAGTGATTGATTCGGATTAGAGTGAGCGCGATCGTTAGGCTCTAACTGCTAAGTTGAAGTCGTCCACCCATCGGGAAGCTCATTTATTTCTTGTGGTAATATGGATGTTGAGAAAGGCTTTTTGTTAAACAAAATTATGTCAAAAGTAGAAATTCTGTTGTTAGAAACATGCCGTAAAAGTTAAGCATTAATCTTAAGATTTTCTTAATTTCTTGAAAGATTCACCACTCATTGGATAGCTGAGAAGTTATGGCATCTGAAGCGCAAGTTAAACAATATTTCGCCTACTGGTTTCAGCTAGGAAAGCCAGTTATTCACAATGGGGAAGCACTTCACCCCAGCCCAGTGATTGCAGGCGATCGCTACAGTTCAGAGTTTGAAACCTGTTGGCAACGCATTCAAGCCCCAGACGCACGAGACAGCCACCTTGAGGGAACTGACCAAACGATCGCCGATCTCCTATCTCCGGCCTGGGAAATCACGGACTGTTCTCGGTGTGCAATGCCCGTGCCGCTCCGAACGATAGGAATGCCTTCTGAGATCTGTCCCTGTGCTGATTTGCCTACCTGGCCTGATAGTGAACTGCCCCAACCGCGATCGCCCGTCAGCAGTCAAGCCTTACTCTCTCAGATCCGCGATCGGCTCAAGGACTCTAGACCACAGTGACCTAATGCGATGGGCACTTTCTTTAGGGTGAATTTGATATAAATTCTTCGGTGCAATTTTCCCTTCGAGAACGCTCCCTAAATCTCCCCTCAATAGAGAACTTTGAGCCAAAATCTCGCCTTGAAGTCCTCAGAATTAGACGGCTGGGAGACAGAAGCCATCTACAGCGAAGTCAAAAACCTTCATTAAGATTAATAACTCATTGGTTCTAGCCACATTGCTGAAACTCCACCACGTTTTGCTTGATGGAGATGTCACAGCCGTCATAAAAGTCGTGACCTAGCAATCGCACTGGACCGATCGCCACGCGCACATTTCGCACGACACGTCCCCCGACTTGGATTGATTTGATCTGTCCAATAGCCACTTCTGTCGGGCCCGCTGGAGTCATCGCCCTCGCGGTTCCCAGAATAGTCGCTCTCAGTTCTTCTGCCATGTCAGGTGTGATCATCGTGCCCGAAGCGCCCGTATCCACCATCATTTCAAACTGACGAGTGCCATTGAACATCACATCAATTACCGGAATGCGGCTCTGACGATACTTAATTCTGGCGCGATGGGTGCCGCCGGGGGCAGCCGGGGCAATATTTTCAGCGATCGCCGTATCCACACTGATTCCAGACTCCATTGTTGGGGTGCGGTCTTGACTAATCTGGGTCGATCGACTTTGAGCAATATCCAGATTTCGCTGGTATTCACCTAATTTTTGGTTGACAGACTTTTTGTTGGGATCAGACTTGGGGACTTGTTTGAGAAGCGCGATCGCCTGCTTCCAGCGGCTTGCAACCAGATTCCAGTCTTCCGCAGTCTGCACCGATTGACTCATACTTTTGGCACTCTGAGCTTTGTCTAACGCGAGAGAATAAGCGTTACTTTGAACATTATTCTGGGCATCAGGTCGGGCAGCCTGCGGTTTGGCTGGCTTTTGAGTTTGCGAGGCTGGAGACGATTTGGCTTCGGGGGCCGCAGAAACCGCCTCATTTTTGCGTTGAGACTGACTGCACGCCAAATTACTGAACGCCAAAACACCAGACAAACTAAGCAGCACAGCGCTACGGGAAAGATTCAACATGGGTTAGAAACTGTAGAAGGGGAATCAGAAGGCAACGATCAAAGGCAATGATCAGCAGATTAATGTCAGTATTCCCTGACTAAAAGGCGTGTGTTCCTTCATTCACCAAAATAACTTGAGATTCTGTGGTTCTGTGATCTTTGTTAAACCCTGACAGAGCCGCGCAAGCCCAAAAAGTCGTGTGATAATGGCGAAGATCAATTTTTGCACTGACGCTATGTCTTCTTCCGTTGCTCAACCCGCTCTCTTAGTGCTGGCAGACGGTACGGTTTATCAAGGGTTTTCGTTTGGCGCGATCGGCACCACGATCGGCGAGGTGGTCTTTAACACAGGCATGACTGGATATCAAGAAGTCCTGACAGATCCCAGCTACCGGGGTCAGATCGTTACATTTACTTACCCCGAACTGGGAAATACAGGGGTCAATGCTGAAGATGAAGAATCCAGTGCCCCCCACGTCCGAGGCGCGATCGCTCGCAATGTCTGCGATCGTCCCAGCAATTGGCGATCAACTCAATCTTTGTCTGACTACTTAAAACAGCACAACGTCATTGGCATCTACGGCATCGACACCCGCGCTCTGACCCGTAAGATTCGCTCTACGGGGGCGATGAATGGAGCTATCTCAACCGACGTGCTCGACCCAGCCGAACTCCTCGAACAGGTACAAGACGCGCCCAGTATGGAAGGGTTAAATCTCGTACGAGAAGTAACGACCGCTGAAGTCTACGAATGGTCTGAGATTACGCCTGCGGACTGGGAATTTAGCCCAACGGCCCAGCCGATCGCAGAAGCGTTGACCGTGGTGGCGATCGACTTTGGCATCAAGCGCAATATTCTCAAACGACTAGCCAGCTACGGATGCCGTGTGATTGTTGTCCCGGCTGACACCTCTGCCGCAGACATTCTCAAGCACAAGCCCGACGGCATCTTTCTCTCCAACGGCCCAGGTGATCCCGCCGCTAACTTAGAAGGAATCGAAACCACAAAAGCCTTACTCGCTGCCGACAAGCCCGTGTTTGGTATCTGCATGGGGCACCAGATTCTCGGACTATCGCTAGGAGCTGAAACCTTTAAGCTCAAGTTTGGTCATCGTGGCTTAAACCAACCTGCCGGACTACGCGATCGCATCGAGATCACCAGCCAAAATCATGGGTTTGCGCTCTCCGCTGACTCGCTGCCTGATGCCAGTGTCGAAGTGACGCACTTGAATTTGAACGATCGCACCGTCGCCGGACTGCGCCACAAGACGCTTCCGATGTTCTCCGTCCAGTACCATCCCGAAGCCAGCCCCGGCCCTCACGATGCCGATTATCTATTTGAAAAGTTTGTCACAACGATGAAAGAGCATAAGCAGGGATGAGAGATGAGGGAGGAAGGATGAATTTGCGGGGAGCTATTACTGATGTTGTTCAGGAATGAGGGCGGATATATCCAAATTTGTGAGTAGAAAAAACGTCGAAGTCCGTGCGACGTACAAATTTCCCCTTTCATCCCTCCTCCTTCCTCGCGGAGCGGATTGCCCCCAAAGGGGAACAGATCATCGAAGTTCTCCCTCATTCCTAAAAGTGTGGCAAACTCCCTACGATAGGTGTATACTGAAGCCTCGAATTCATGGAGTAAAGGAGCTAGGAGGGTTCTATTCCTGAGCAACTGAACCTAACTGTTAGCTTGAGAGGCACTCGCGAAGTTAGGGATAATTATCAATTATTTCGCCTCACAGGTCTGCTAGATGCCTTTTCTGAGCCGACCTTCCGTAAGGTTCTCTCAAAATGCATTGAGGAAGGGCCAAAGCACGTTGTTTTGGATTTGTCTAAGATCGATTTTGTAGACAGTTCTGGGTTAGGCTCATTGGTGCAAATCGCCAAAAAAGCTCAATCTGCCGAGGGGACGTTACAAATCGTTACTAACCCTCGTGTCACTCAAACAGTGAAGCTCGTTCGGTTAGAGAAGTTTTTGGCGCTGCAAACCTCCGTGGAAGTGGCGCTCGAAAATATCAAATCAGCGTGAGTAGAGACTATCCGGTGTGTTCGCTATCCAGAAATCGACCTCTGGGTAGCTCTTTTCTTGTTTCAAGAGATGGCTCTGAGAACTCGCTATAATGAATTGTCAGACTGGAGTTGCTAAAGTGAGAATTGACGTGTGACCTTAGATGAGCAAGGGCATTCAGGTGTTCTAGATGCAGGTTTGGCGAGTCCATTACTTGAGACTCTCGCGTCGGATTCTGTAACACTTGCTCAAGTCCAGCGGCTTTCTCCTTCAGCGCTGGCTTACTTGGGAGATGCGGTCTACGAGCTACAGATTCGCTGCCGCTATTTGTTGCCACCTAAGCGATTAGACGCTTATCATCAGCAGGTGGTTGCACAGGTCAGAGCAGAGAGTCAGGCCAACAGCTTACGATCGCTCCAGCCTCATCTTACTGACTTAGAGCTAGACATTCTCAAGCGAGGTCGCAATGCCGCTTACAATCGCCCCAAACGAGTCGATCCCGAAATTTATCAGCAAGCGACTAGCTTAGAAACTCTAATTGGCTACCTTTACCTCACTGATCCAACCCGTTTACTAGAGTTATTCAGTTATCTAGAACTGAGTCCTCCGCAGAACTAACAGTCCAGCGCTCATAGGTCGCAAGATGTGCCAGGTTCTGGAGCGTCTCAGCTTGTCGGCAATGGCTAGACCGACCAACCAAATTTTTTCAGGAAACAAACCCAATGGTTATCAAGAAGCGTAATTACGATGCTCCCGATCGGTCGAGCCAAAATTCTAGCGACAGGCCTAAAGTCAAAGGCAAGCGGATCATTGCTGGAAAGCGCCGTGTCCTTGATACTCCCAGCGATTCTCAAGAGCGCCCAGCCAAGAAGTTTCAGCGCAAAGGCAGCTTTCAGCCTAGACGAGATGGAGATTCTGAAAGCGGGTCTGGATATCGGGACAAAATGGCTCCCCGACGCGATTCAGATGGCTCTGGATATCGGGGGGACAGACCTGCGCCTCGACGGGATTCTGAGGGCGGCAGTTCACATTATCGCGACAGAACCGCCCCACGGCGTGATGCAGAGAACGGGTCTGGATACCGCACGCCCAAAAGAGAGTCTGAAGCAGGCCCTAAATTTCGAGACAGGTTTGCGTCCAGACAAGATTCAGAAAACAGCTCTGGGTATGGCGATCGTGCTCCCAAGCGAAATTCTGAAAGTGGGTCTGGATATCGAGACAAACCTGCGCCTCGACGCGATTCAGAAAATGGGTCTGGATACCGCGATCGCGCTCCCCGCAAAGAGTCTGAAGCAGGCCCCAAATTCCGTGACAAATTCGCACCTCGACGCGATTCAGAAAATGGGTCTGGATACCGCGATCGCGCTCCCCGTAGAGAGTCTGAAGGTGGATATCAGGGGTCTGGATACGGCGATCGTGCCCCCCGCAAAGATTCCAACGGCAACGGCGCACCCTATCGCGACAAAGAAAAGAGAGTTTTAGAACCCGTCAGCCATCCGTCATTTAACAGCCAGCCCAGTGAGTCAGACGCGCCTCGCAGCGAAGAAGAAAGCGATTTGATCTATGGAAAGCATTCAGTTTTGGCAGCGTTGGAGGGAGATCGATCGCTCAACCGCATCTGGATTTTGTCTCACCTGAGATATGACCATCGGTTTCATGGGCTGCTGGCTCAGGCTAAAGCCAACGGCGCAATTATTGACGAAGTTGAGGTTGCCCGTCTCAATCAAATTACCCAATTTGGCAATCATCAAGGCGTTGCTGCTCAAGTGGCTCCCTACGAATACGTGGATTTGGGCGAATTGATTGAGCAGGCAAAAGCTAAAACTGATCATCCTGTCATTGTCGTTGCTGACAGCATCACCGATCCCCACAATCTCGGCGCAATTATTCGTACCGCAGAAGCTCTAGGGGCGCAAGGGGTTGTGATTCCGCAGCGTCGAGCCGTAGGGGTTACCTCCACAGTGATGAAAGTTGCTGCTGGTGCACTAGAAAAACTACCCGTTGCTAGAGTGGTTAATCTGACTCGCGCTCTGGAAGAACTCAAAGAAGCAGGCTTCTGGATCTATGGGACGGCTGCTGAAATGAGTCAGTCGATCCATACGGTTGAGTTTGCGAAGGCAACTGTGCTGGTGATTGGCTCAGAAGGAGATGGGTTGAGTTTGACGACGCAAAAAAGCTGTGATGTTCTGGTTTCGATTCCGCTCCAGGGAAGTACGCCCAGCCTCAATGCCTCCGTCGCCGCTGGAATGGCACTCTATGAAATCTATCGTCAACGCTGGTCACATACCATACATTTAGGCTCTGCGAAGAAGTCTATGTGATTGAAAAACAATCTGTGACCCAGTATAAAGAAGTGTGAAACACTGTTTCTGCCGATAGGACACCCCGTATCACTTTGGTAAGCAACTTTATGAACGAGTTATTGACAAATCTTCTAGACTCTTTAGGACTCGCCTGGTGGGTTGAGATAACGACTGACAGCCCTCGCTGCGTCTACTATTTTGGCCCTTTTCCAAACTCAAAGATTGCCAAAGAGAGTCAAGCGGGTTACGTCGAAGACTTAGACCAAGAAGGCGCACAAAACATCATTGTCAAAGTCAAGCGCTGTAAGCCCAAAAACCTGACAATCTACGACGAGGTTGCTGACCAGTCGAGTAAACGACTTTCGGGGGTTTTGAGCAGCCAGTTTTAGGAGGGATGAAGATTTCTTGCCCTTCAGCTTATAGATTGGGTGATATCGGGATGGTTGGTTAGCCAGCGATCGAGATCGCCCAAAATCTGTTGAGGAATCTCCCAGGGCAGCAAGTGAGCCGTGTTGGGGTAACAGTACCACTCACAGTTAGAGAGCGATCGCACCATTTCCAGGCTCGAAGCTGCGGTGATGTGGCGATCTTTTTCTCCTGCCATCACCAAGCAAGGACATTGGATCTTCTCAAGCTCTGGCAAACGGTTGTAGCCCTGTCTTAATGCCACGCTCAAGGCTCTGGTAGCCGCTCCCGAAGTTCGGAGGTAGGCATACATGGCTTCGTTGGCTAAATATTCGTATGTCGCAGGCGTTTGTTGCTGAACGAGATGGCGAAAGAGCGATCGCTTGCCAAAGGTTTCGATATTCCATTTCCATCCGGGCTGTAACCGATTCAAAATTGCAGCAATTCCAGTAAACACGTTGTCCTGTAAGCTGATTGGCGGATGATCTCCCCAGGGACGGGCTGATGTTGCGACCAAAATCAATCCACTCACGCGATCGGGAAATTTCAGAGCAAGCTCGATCGCCAAAATTCCCCCCAGTGACCAGCCCAAGACGAGGCAGCGAGAAATGTTGTAGCGATCCAAAACTTCTTCTAAATCCGTTAAGTGATCGATCATCAAAAAGTCTTGCTGCGTTTGACTGTCGCCATAGCCGCGCAGATCGGGCGCGATCGTCTGAAACCGCTTTGACAAATGTTGCGTAAACACCGACAGGCTGCGTCCCGTTCCCGGATGTCCATGCAGACAAAGAATTGGAAAGCCCTCACCTTCGACTAAAACATTTAGTTTCATGCAGCCTCACCCTGAAGAATCAATAGTTCTGGGTCGATCACTTTTCAGTCAGATTTTGATGGATTGCTGCTCTAAATCCCCTCGTCTGCGGCAAGTCCATCGTTTATTATGAATAGCACAAGCTCTCAAAGTTGGGCTTGAATCAAGCGACCCCTTGTGGGTAGCTCAAAGCGATCGACCCTCTAGGAAGAAGGATGAACCTGAGCAATGGCAGAAGCAACTAACCATAACGAAGCCGGGGAAACGGCACCCAGCACCGTTGAGAAGCAAGCCCCCGATGTTGCAGAAGACAACGCGCCTAGCACAGACTCCCCCGAAACGACCGCAATTCCCACGGCAAACGCGCCTGACCCGACTGCGGTGAGCAGCACAGACAACCCCAATGCGGCCGCTCCCAAAACAGGTGAAGGGGCAGACGAAAAGCCTGCTAGAGCCAAAAAGCCTGCGGACGGTGAAGCGGGTGAGAAACCTGCGGCCAAGGCCAAAAAAGAGAAAGCTCCCGCTCTGGAAGACAAGCCGTTTAATGACTTCATCCAGCAGGATTATCTGCCTGCCCTTAAGAAAGGCTTGGCGAGTCAAGGCCTTCAAGAAGTCGATCTGGCGTTTGAGAAGAAAGGGATTCCGATCGCAGGCTACACCCAGGATCAGTGCTGGCAAATCGTGGGCAAATGGCAATCCGCTAAACAACCTCGCCAATTTAATATCTACTTCTTCGACGAAACTATCAACGGTCTGAAGGGCTTTTCCTGCGCCGAGAGTAATGGCAAACCCAGCACTCTAGAATCCTTTTTGATCGACGAACGCAGAGTCAGCCTTGACTTACTCGTATTTGGTGCCGTCCAACGCCTAAATGGTCAGAAATGGTTGGTTAGAAATTAGCCTTCAAACTGGTTTCAATCGGGAGTTCGTTATTTAGATGCGGACTCCTTTTTTTGTCTTTGAAGTTAACCGCTACATTTCCTTAAAGTCATAGATGACAACACCCGTTTCTGGATCATTGCCAATTTCTACATAGCCCGTTCTCAGCATTTCTTGCAGCATCTCTTCAACCTGGAAGAAACTCAAACCTGTCGCAATCACACCCTGCGTCACCGAGAGCTTTCCGCCTTTGGCTTCTGCGGCTTTTAAGAGGTCAACGATCGCCTGATTGCGATACGCCAAATCCGACGGCTCAACCACTCGCTGAATGGCAGGCTGATAAAGCGACGCGCTGAAACTTGAAACATTTTGCGGGTCAAGCAACCTTGCATTATGGTTATCGACCATCTTGGGGATCAGCACCAGATCGAGCAACTGCCCCACGCCAAACAATCCACCGCTAAACAGCCACAACAATCCCGTCCAGGTTTTGCCGTTGTACAAACGATGCAGCCCCGCCAGTCCGACCAGTCCGCCCAACCAAAGAACATAAGCGGTGCCAACTTTGTTCATAGGTCTCCCATTGCGCTCCAGATGCTCACGTTCTCATCATAGAAACTTTGCTCTCAAAGTGGCAGACTACAGCGAGATTAAAGTGATGAATGATTTGGAACAACAGCTTTTAACATTGCAGATTCTTAAGGAATTGGGGCGATCGCCCCATCAAATTTGACCAACTGTTGCAACTCTTAACGAAAAGCCGCTTTGCCCTCACCGTCTACCTTGGTAAACTAAGGACTACACAACCAAATCGCGCTTCAGCAATCATGCTAGTGCAATTGGTTCTTAAAATTAGCACTGAGAGATGCGGCCTTCGCGCTCAAGCTGTAGACAGAGAAATAGACAGAGAAGTTAGACAAAAGAGCGGTCATCACACATGGTAGATTCCCTTAAAAAACCTGGTTTTGAAGAACTCCGTCCTGGAATCAAAACTCCTGCAAAAGAAACCATTCTCTCGCCTAAGTTCTACACCACGGACTTTGAGGCGATGGCAGCAATGGACATCTCGCCCAACGAAGACGAACTGAAAGCAATTCTCGAAGAATTTCGGGCTGACTACAACCGCCACCACTTCGTCCGCGATGCCGAATTTGAACAATCCTGGGATCACATGGATTGGGAAGTTCGCAAGCAGTTTATCGAATTTTTGGAGCGGTCTTGCACCTCTGAGTTTTCTGGCTTCTTGCTCTACAAAGAACTCAGCCGCAAGCTCAAGAACAAAAGTCCCCTTTTGGCAGAATGTTTTGCGCTGATGGCCCGCGATGAAGCGCGTCACGCTGGCTTTCTCAATAAAGCAATGGCAGACTTCAATCTGTCACTCGATTTGGGGTTCCTCACTCAGAGCCGCAAATACACCTTCTTTAAGCCAGAATTTATTTTCTACGCAACCTATCTGTCTGAAAAGATTGGTTACTGGCGCTACATCACCATCTATCGCCACCTGGAAGCAAACCCCGACAAGCGCATCTATCCGATTTTCCGCTTCTTTGAAAACTGGTGTCAGGATGAGAACCGTCACGGCGACTTTTTTGACGCTTTGATGAAAGCTCAACCTCAGTCGCTCAAC
This sequence comes from Phormidesmis sp. 146-33, assembly GCF_052939515.1. NCBI lineage: Bacteria > Bacillati > Cyanobacteriota > Cyanophyceae > Leptolyngbyales > Leptolyngbyaceae > Phormidesmis > Phormidesmis sp. 146-33. The sequence goes on along the minus strand of NZ_JBJPHU010000008.1, from coordinate 80,589 downwards.
ACCTGGAAGGCAAAACTTTGGTGCCGTTTCTTCTTGCTGGCGGTCTTTGGGACGATGTACATCCGAGACACTCAGGAGCCAGGATTCTATGAGGTACTGGGGCTAGACGCTCGTGAGTACGAGACTTACGTGATCCAAAAAACCAATGAAACTGCGGGGCGGGTCTTCCCAGTCATGCTGGATGTCGATCGCCCCGAATTTTACGAGCGGCTCGATATTTGTGTCGGAAACAACCGCAAGTTGGCAAAGATCAATGCTTCCAACACATTCAAGCCACTGCAATTTCTGCAAAAGCTTCCGCTTTACGCCTCGAATGCATGGCAACTGGCGCGGCTCTATTTGATGAAGCCGATCGCTGCCGCTCCCGCGCAGGGTGTCGTCCGCTAATTGTTTTGATTGCCCCTTGGTATAATCTGGCTCTGTCTCTAGACGGAGCCTTTTTTGTGAAATTAGAGTTTGTGAGATTAGAAGGCGTTCATGAATCCAAAAACAATCTGCCTTCTTCAAGGGCTAACCCTTCTCCTGATGTATCAGCCTTCTCTAGCTTGGGCTGACGAGTCCATCTCATATTCGGCTAAAGACTTGGTGAAAAGTGAGGAGAGGGGAGAGAGCAGAGAGGAGTCCTTCACCCAAAACTCAGACGCTAAGCCTGAAAACCCACTTGACTTAGATCCAACCTTAATCCACAAAAGCCCAGTTCTGCGACGATGGGTAAATGAAATTCCTGACGTTGCTTCTGAGATTAAAAACGATCCCAGCTTCCGCACTCGAATTCGACTAGGGTACTCAAACTTTTCTTCAGATCACAGATCTGGATTCAACGCTGGCATTGAGGAATTTCGAGTCGATCGCACTCGCCTTACTCTCAGCGCAGATTATCAAAGGACTTTTGAGGGCGATCGTCAATCCTGGGGCGCTGACCTGCGTTACTACGTGCGTCCTCTAGGAAGCGGTGTCAATGTCGCGCCTGTCGTAGGCTATCGCCACTTAAAAAATAATAGCTCTTCAACAAATGGTCTCAATCTTGGCTTGCGCCTACTCTTTGTGCTCTCACGCGGCGGCGGTTCTGATATCTCACTGACTCAGACGTGGGTTGCTCCAGGAAGTGATAAAGAGACTGGAATCTCAACCCTCTCGTTTGGTTACGCGCTAACTCGTCAGCTTCGGCTCTCAACCGACCTGCAAAGGCAAAATACAAATCGGGGGAGGGACGATCGTGTCGGGATTGGACTCGAATGGATGCTCTAGGGCGGGGTGGAAAGGGGCACTCGTCGCCACCCCAGATTTACTAAACGGTGGACATGACTCCCTCAACAAACTCACCGTCTGTCGAAGCTTCTTCACTCTCTTCATCGCGAGCAATAATATCGAGATCAATGTCCAGCACCGTCATCTGCAAACCCGCCTTGGGAACATTGCCATTGCTCGAAATAAAAGGATTGGGGTCAATGCTACCCGTGCAAATGATTAGAGAGCCTTTTTTGAGAAACGGCAGCTTGCGCCACCCATAAGACTTTTCCCAAATGCTTAGAGAAACGGTAAACGAACCCTCACGATCGCGTGGTTTTTGCACATACAACGTTGCGGTTGCGACCTGAGCTTCTTCACCACTCTTGAGTTGAACGGTCTTGATTTGAGCATCGGCTGCCAAATTCCCACTCACAACCCACTTATTCAAACCTCTACTAGACATAAACGCAACCTGCGAATTTTACTAGCCTAGAGTTCCCACCCTCGTTAGGCGACCAACAGAGAATTTTTGACTGCCAGCAGGAGAGATTCGTCTTACTGTTTTAACCGCCAGCCAAAATTACCTTTCGCTCCATTCACACATACATCAATCGCCCAATCTCAATTTGAATCTCTGAAAAAGCTAGAGGCGCGATCGTTCCCGATGTGAGCGTAAGCTGCGATCGATACTCCCCATCCATTGGATCGCGAAATACAACTAGCTCCATTTTTTGCAGATTAACCACCCAATACTCAAGAATAGTCGCAGATGCATAAACCTTGCTCTTAACCTCTAAATCCTTTTTAAGAGAAGAATCTGAGTATTCAATCAACCAAAAAATATCTTCTGGGTAAGGGTGATGCTCCAGATACACTTCATTGAGAGGCCGCACGATCGCAATGTCAGGCTCAGGCTCCGAATGATTAGGTAGCGTTACCGGATGCCCCTCACGAACTTGCGCCCGATCGCCTAGCAGCCGTCTGAGTTGATTAGCAAATCGATCCAGAAAGAAAACATGCGGCTTACCCTCTGGTGCCATTTCAACAATTTCTCCGTTTAGTAATTCGACAGGCTGATCGTCAAAAATTCCGGCTTCTACGGCCAGGTGATAGCGATCAGTTGTCCATCTATAGATTGCGACGGCCTGGCTCATTTTTTTACAACGCCTCGTTGCCTCTTATGGTACAACGCTTACCATGACAGCTAGTGCCTTTCCCTGTAGACAAAATCAATGGACGATCGCTCATGGAAATTAACCATCGTCGCTGCATTAGCTGCCGCAAGACTGCCCCAAAATCAGAATTTTGGCGCATCGTGAGAACTCATCCAGACCACACGATCGCCCTCGACCAGGGAATGGGACGCTCTGCCTACCTCTGCCCCACCCCAGATTGCCTCAAAGCTGCCCAAAAAAAAGAACGCCTGAGCCGAGTTCTCAAAACCCCCGTCCCCGAACTCATCTTTCAGACATTAAAAGAACGTCTCCCTCATCACACCATTCAATCTCCTTGAGACCCACACAACCCCTGACAAAACTGCGATATGATGGACAGAGAAGCTTAAGGGATGTGCTGCCGACTCCAGCGTCTACTTGTGAGACAAACCCCTGGAAGGCAAAGAAAACTAGAAAATGTGCACACGATGCTAGTCAAGTGGATTTGCTAAAGTAAAGTGGACTTGACTATCCTCCCCAAACTTGATTGAATTATTGCACCCATCACCATCTACTGATTCCCTGTAGGAGATTGCCAAGCTTGATTGACTCTGAGGTAAAACGTCTTCTCCCTAACTAACATCCCTCCAGCTTAAGGCTGTCCGTTACAGTCCTCCAGCCCAGTTGCGGCAGTGACGTTTAGAGTCCGATCGGACAATCGTGCAAACAGTGTGAGACAGTGACAAGTGCTCAAAAATCCCCCACAAGCTTAAGAAAATCAGCCGTTTGCTCTGCTGAAACCCTTAGATTTGTGCAAAATGATGTTAAAGCTGTTTACAGTGTAGAGCAGTCTAGTTTACAAAGACTGTTTAATCAAGCAAACCGCCCCTGAAGACTTTTCGTTCTTAGAACAGCCTGTCCTCAGAATCGAGAACCTTCTCAGGAGCGCAATTAGTCAACCCAGAACGAATGTAGTTTTAGTCAAAACAGAAGGCAACTATGTGACAACTGGAATCGAATCGAGGGAAGAGTGGATGAACAACGGCAAAGTTAGAATTTACGAGCTATCGCGAGAATTAAATTTGGACAATAGAGACCTCCTGGCCATTTGCGAACAACTAAATATTTCTGTCAAAAGTCACAGCAGTACCATCTCAGAAGGTGAAGCGGGACAGATCCGCTCTGCTGCTGAAAAATATGTTGCCAGTCACCCCCCTTCTCCAAAATCGGCCCCCAGTCGTCCGACTGCGCCTTCACAACCTGCTGAGTCTAAAAAGAAAACGCCCTTGAATATCCAGAAAAAACAACAAATTTTAGAAATCCGTAGACCGATCACGCGATCGACCTCTGAGCAGACCGAGCTACGCACTCCTCCAGTGCCCCCTTCCAGTCAACCCCCCGCCAAGCCTGCCGAGCCAAGTCGCCCAGCCCGTTCTCCAGTTTCAGAGTCCGAAGATTCGGTTGAGTCGATTTCTTCGAGTTCCCCGCAGGGGCTTGCTCCTGTTATCGCGCCAGACACTTCCCCCGTTAGCCCTCCTCCTGTAGAAGCGCCTGCCCTCCCAGTAGAAGCCATGGCCCCTAACCTAGAAGCAGCGGCACCCGAAGCGCCAACCTCTCTTCAAGCGCCTAGTGCCCCTTCTATCCCCGTGATCGAAGTTCAGGCTCCTCCCCAACCTCCCGCAAAACCTGCCGTCACTTCTCAGTCTGCGCGACCTGGGTTGACCAACAAACCGCTGCTCAAGCGCGATAAACAAGCCGCTTCACAGCCTGCTCCAGACCGCCGAGAAGGTGGAGCGCCCCAAAGAGAAGGAGTCAGACCTCAAGGTGGCACTCCAGTCCCTGGAACTCGCCGTCCTGCTCCTGCCAAGCCCTCTGAAGAACGGACAACTCCGCGTCCTCAAATCATGGAGTTGCGCCGTCCCAAACCCGTTCAGTCGCCCCAAGAAGTGGCAGCTCTAGCGGATAGTGCGGTAGCAGGGGGGCAGCCCGTTTTACGAGTCAATCGCCCGGTCAGACCTGGTGATGCCCCCGCTGCCCCTGTGGCTCCTGGCGCGCTCGACATGCAGCTAAACCGACCAACTCCTCCCAAACCCAAGCGTACTAAAGGCTGGGATGACGAGGAAGAGGAAGTGCAAGAGCTTTCTGAAAAGGCCAAACAACTGGCTGCCAAAGGCAAGCGGCGGGCCCAACCCAAAATTGACGAAGAGGACGAAGAAGACCTCGACCAGCTATTGGATGCGTCCATCGTTGATCCCGCTCAGGTTAGCATTTCGCTCGCCCGCCCAGCACGGCCCAAGAGTCTACCGGGTCAGCAAACACGAGTGGCAGCGGCTCCGACTCCAGCAGCCCCTCAGCGCAAAAAGTCTGGCGGCGGTAGCAGTATGCGCGATCGCCGCGATCGTCGCGAGCAAGAAGCTAAGGTCGAACGTCCAGAAATCATTACTCTCACAGGCGGTTTGACCGTTCAAGAGTTGGCGACCAAGCTGGCTGTTCCAGCAACCGAGGTGATCACCAAGCTGTTTATGAAGGGCATTGCGGCCACAATTACGCAAACGCTTGATATCGGCACCGCGACAATGGTGGCTGAGGAATACGGCACGCTGGTCGAAGCAGGCGAGAAACAAGAAGCTGCCCGTAAGCTCACCGAAATGGTTGGTGTGGAAGACGTAGATCATCTGATTCGCCGTCCGCCTGTTGTGACGATTATGGGTCACGTTGACCACGGGAAAACGACGCTGCTCGACTCGATTCGCAAAACAAAAGTGGCTCAGGGAGAAGCGGGCGGCATCACGCAACACATTGGGGCTTACCACGTTGATGTTGAGCATAATGGTGCCGAACAACAAGTAGTCTTCCTGGATACTCCAGGTCACGAAGCCTTTACTGCGATGAGAGCAAGAGGCGCACGGGTGACTGACATTGCGATTTTGGTGGTAGCTGCCGATGACGGAGTACAGCCTCAAACCATTGAAGCGATTAGTCACGCTAAAGCGGCACAGGTGCCAATCATCGTTGCAATCAACAAGATTGACAAAGAAGGCTCACAGCCCGATCGCGTCAAACAAGAACTAACAGAATACCAGCTCGTTCCTGAGGAATGGGGCGGCGACACGATTATGGTTCCGGTGAGCGCTTTGAGCGGCGACAATTTGGATACGCTGCTGGAGATGATTCTTCTGGTTGCGGAAGTAGAGGATTTGACGGCAAACCCCGATCGCGCTGCTAGAGGAACCGTTATCGAAGCTCACCTGGACAAGGCGAAAGGCCCCGTTGCCACGTTGCTGATTCAGAATGGGACTTTGAAAGTGGGCGATGTGCTAGTCGCAGGGTCGTCGCTGGGTAAAGTTCGGGCAATGGTGGACGATCGTCTCCAACGTGTTCAAGCGGCTTCACCGTCGTTTGCCGTAGAAGTTCTGGGGTTGAGTGACGTTCCGGCGGCGGGGGACGAGTTTGAAGTCTTCCAGGACGAGAAGGATGCGCGTGCGGTCGCTTCTGACAGAGCCGATGAGCAGCGCCAATCTCGGTTGTTGGCAGCCATGTCTTCTCGCCGAGTCAGCTTGAACACGTTGTCTGCGAAGGCTCAAGAAGGCGACCTCAAGGAGTTGAATCTGGTGCTGAAGGCTGACGTACAAGGGTCAGTCGAAGCAATCCTCGGTTCTTTGCGCCAGTTGCCTCAAGGCGAAGTTCAGGTGCGGGTGCTGTTTGCGGCTCCGGGTGAGATTTCTGAAACAGACGTTGACCTGGCAGCAGCGAGTGATGCGGTCATTATTGGCTTCAATACGACGCTGGCACCGGGGGCCCGACAGGCTGCCGATCGAGCCGGGGTGGATGTGCGCGACTACAACATCATCTACAAACTGCTGGATGACGTTCAGGGCGCGATGGAGGGTCTACTTGAACCCGAAATGGTCGAGGAATCCCTGGGTCAGGTCGAAGTCCGGGCTGTCTTCCCAGTGGGTCGTGGCGCGGTGGCTGGCTGTTATGTGCTGTCGGGTAAGATCATTCGGAACTGTAAGGTGCGAGTGCGTCGCGGCGACAAGCTGGTTCACGAAGGCAACCTCGATTCGCTGAAGCGGATGAAAGAGGATGCGCGGGAAGTCAACGCTGGCTACGAGTGTGGTATCGGTCTTGATAGTTTTAGCGCCTGGGAATTGGGCGATATTATCGAGGCTTACCGGATGATCTCGAAGCGTCGGACGCTTGCCAAGTAAGCCACTACATTCAATCAAAACTTTGGGGTGTACGAAAATTGTATGCCCCTTTTTTTGGCTTCTCGAAACTGTGGACTACGCTAGAGAAACGGGATTCTACACTTTTCATCGAATTCACGATCGTTTACTTGACCTCACCAGGCGATCGAGCGTTCTTTCCATGACGGCGATCGTTTGTCCTGAAACTGTGAACACTAGGGCTTCTCGATAGATGCGTTGGGCAGGATGATATTTAGAGTTGGCGGCTCCACTGGAAACGGTTACCGCGGCTTGGGCGCATCGGTTCGCCAGGTCGATCGCCCAGACTCTTAGGCGTAATTTTTCCTCAAAGGATTCGCCTTGCTGTTGAGCGGCGTAAACCTGATGGCGACAGTCGTTTAATTCTTGAGATAGGGATTCTAAAGCGGGCGCGATCGGTAAAAAAGGTTTTGATCTCGAACTAGCTTCTAATAAATCTAATGCCGCCTGAGCGCAGCCTAATGCAAAAAAGCTGGAGTTGAGAACGTTGAGGCGATCGCTTTGATGAATCGCTCCCGCAGGTTGCACAAAGACCACTTCAGAATCGGGCAAGATCCACTCGGTCAAATGAGCAGCAACAGTTTGAGTCGAATTCATGGCCGCCAGAGGCATCGGTTCACTAAACAGAATTTCGCCCCCGAACTGCTGAGTTTTGACAAAGGGCACCATGCCATAGACCGCTTGACCATCGGGCAACACCGCCGCCGCAATAAAAGTCTCAAAGCAGCCAAAGCCCGTTACCCAGGGCACTTGTCCATAAAGTCGGTAGCCTCCTGGAATGGCGATCGCTTTAATCGGAGGATTGTCTTCGCGACGCAGATGAGAAAAGCCGATGCCGACGAGTTTTTGCCCGCTGCCCATCCACGGGAGGTAGGCTTGTTTGAGGGATTCGTTTTGGCTTTTGACGAGCAGAGAAGCCGCGCTTTGATGTTGAGTTTGCAGAAAGGCTAGCGCGCCTGAATATCTAGCAATCCGTTCTTGAAAGCTGTAGAAAGTCGCTTCATCCACATCTGATCCCTGCCAAAATTCTGGAACCCGCAGCGCCAGCAAATTTAAATCCGCTAGATCGTGTAGCGCTGATCGCAGCACTTCTGGATTTTCGTCTAGCTCGATCGCGTTAGGGGCGGCGGTTTGGAGGTAATCTTCAAGCCGATCGACGGGATTCAAAAAGGTCATGGAAAGAGTAGGATGATTGGGCACTCAGCAACTTCATCCCATCCTAGCCCTCTATGCAGAACGATATCAGTCGCGTGGTCATGACAAAGATCAGATCTGCCCAGCCTAACAGTCCCTCTGTGACTCGAATTCTCGCACCCTGTTCCGTTCCCGCAGACTTAACAGCGTAGCGACCCCTTGCGGGTAACTCAAAGAGATCGTCTCCTCGATACAGCGTTTCGGCCGTCAGACTTCGCCATTTATAGTGACTGCAAACAAACAGAAGTTTCGGTTTTTCCATCAACTATCGACTCAATCACCCGTGACAATCTTGGGCACCTTAAAAAATTCGCCTTCTCGATCGGGCGCACCATCCAAAATTGCCTCTCGCTCAGTCGAAGGGTTGTGTTGATCAAGGCGTACGACATTACTAACCTCGATCGCACGTGTCGTCGGCTCCACATCGGTCACATCTAACTCACTCAACTGCTCAAAATAATCCAAAATACTGCTGAGTTGAGTGGAGAATTTTTCTTCCTCTTCGGGCGTAAGTTGCAGACGGGCCAGATGAGCAACTTTGTGAACTTGTTGGCGATCGAGACTCATAAGCTTGTAATAGTGAGCGGTGAGCGGTCAATAATCAGGTGATGACGGGACTAGAAGTAGATATCCATGCCCGATCGCCCCGTAGTTTTGAGCCAGTTTTGAGCTTCGATATAATTGTTGGGAGCCAGGAGAATGGCGCGTTTCCAAAACTCGGCAGCTTCGTCAAACAGCTTGTCGGCTTCTGCATCTTTGCCGTCGTCTTTGGCTTTTTCGCCCTGATAGTGCAAAATCACCGCGATGTTGTTGAGCGCCTGTGGTAGTCGGGGGTTGAGATCGATCGCCTGATGGTAAAAGCCTAACGCCCTTTCGTGTTCGCCATTACTCGCATGGATCAGCCCCATGTTGTAGAGAATGTAGCTGCGATCGTTATCATCCTCTTCCAGAGTCAGCGCTTCTTCATAGTTTTCTAGCGCCTCAGCATACTCGCCCTCTGCTTGAGCAGACATGCCATCCCGGTAATAAGCAAAGGCTTCTTTTTCTTTTCGACTGGCAGGAAACACCTTCAGAATCAGATCTGCCATCACCGTAAAGCTCTTGTCGATAAAGTTATCGTTGCGTTGTGATCTAGGCATATCGCGTCGTGAAAAATTGGAGAAACAGTATCGCGTCGTCTATCAGTTTAGCGCCCTTGGGGACGGGGAAGACAGAAGACAGGAGACGTTCAAAGCTGCACAGTCCAGAATCCAAAGTCCATTGAATTTCTCCCCGACTCGCCAACCCACTTCTTATACTGGAGACGGAACCCTTTTCTTAGGGAAAGAAACATGAACAATCCGACACCCGATCCTGCTGTGATGAAAGCAGTCGAGCGACTAGACTATCGTGTCACGGTTGGTGATGTCGCGGCCCAGGCTGGCTTGGATGTCAATCTGGCACAACAAGGGCTTTTGGTTTTAGCCTCCGAAACCGGGGGACACCTGCAAGTGGCCGAGTCGGGAGACATGATCTATCAGTTTCCGCCAGACTTTCGGAATGTGTTGCGTGACAAATACTTTCGGCTGCGGCTCAAAGAGTGGTGGGACAAGGTTTGGCGGGTTTTGTTTTATCTGATTCGCATCTCCTTTGGGATCGTGTTGATTTTGCTGATTGTGTTGGCGATCGCTGCCATTGTGGTAGCCGTCATTGCCATTAATTCCAGTCGGGGAGACGACGATCGGGGCGACTCAGGTGGCGGATTCAATATGCCGGGTTTCTGGATTACGCCTGATTTCTTTTGGATTTTTTCTCCCAACTACGACACAGGCTACGAGCGGCGACGCGCTAAAGGACAGTCCAGCCAGCTTAACTTTTTAGAAGCCGTCTTTTCTTTCTTGTTTGGTGACGGCAACCCCAACGCAGACCTTGAAGAACGACGCTGGCAAACGATCGGGACGGTAATTCGCAACCACCAAGGAGCCGTAATCGCTGAACAAATCGCACCCTATTTAGACGAAGTGGGCGAAGGGTTCGATCGTGAATACGAACAATATATGCTGCCTGTGCTGGCTCGATTTAACGGTCGCCCCGAAGTCAGTCCCGAAGGTCAAATCGTCTACCACTTCCCAGATTTACAAACGACCGTAACCGAACAGCGTCGCAAGTCGGTGCCAGCCTATTTGAAAGAAGCGCTGTTTGCCTTTAGTCGGGCTAGCAAGGGGCAAATCGTATTGGCAGCAAGTTTGGGCGTGGTGCTGTTGGGGTTGGGAATCACCCTCGCGGGACTAACCTGGGGTGGAGCCGTTGTTTCTGGATCTGCGTTGGTTTTGGGAAGAACGATCGCCATTCTCTCTCTTGGTTACAGTGCTGCTTATCTGGCAATTCCTCTGATCCGCAGCGCCTGGATTCAAGGACGCAACCGCAAGATTCTCGCCAGAAATCAGCAACGTCAGCAGCGACTTCAACTTCTAGAACAAGCCGATCCTGTAGTCGAACAGAAGTTACTCTACGCCCAACAATTTGCCGCTGAAACGGTGATTCAAAATGAGGATTTGGTTTACAGCAGCGATCGCGATCTCATTGAGCAAGACCTCGATCGGGCTGATCAAATCGATGCCGAGTGGCAAAAACGCCTTGAAGAAGGAACAAAAAACTAAAGAAGTTAGGAGGCTAATCCTGGGACTCCTCCCTCCTCGCGCAGCGGATTACCCCCAAAGGGGGAACAGATCATCGAAGTTCTCCCTCCTCGCGAATGCGGGGCAAAGCCCTCCCTGACGCTTACTTCACCTCAATCTTTGCCAACGTCGCGTTGTCGTAGTAGTACCGCACAATCTGCTGATAATTCCAGCGTTGTTGAGTGGCCAGATTGTAAGCACCATATTGGCTCAGTCCTAACCCATGACCAAACCCTTTGCCGTTGACCACAAACGAGATCGGAGAGGGTTTGCTGTTACTTTTTGTCGCCTGCCCCCCTTGCGAACTCACACTAAAAAGCGTACTTCTTAAATCAAGCGCAGCGCGTAGAGCATCACCACTGATCGATCGCTCTCCCTTATCACCCTTAACCCGCATTGACACAATTCGTCCGCAGGTTGTGACTTTCTCAGGCACCATTGAGACAATTTCGCCGACCCCAGTGATGCGACGACTCAGTTGATCGCGGCTAAACGGCTTGCTCCATTGGTAAACGGGAGCACCCTGGTCAAAATCTCTCTTAGCGCGCAGATAGGGTAACGGCTGTGTCCAGACTTCTTCGACGTTATCAATACAGCCCCCTGACGAGGAATGAAACACGGCATTGATGATTCGACCGTTGTGGACAATAACCTGCCCTTTGGTGGCTTCGACGGCCATCTGCGTCCCCTGTGACTCGCGATCGACCCCCGTATACACCTGCCACGAATCTGTATCGCCCACATCAAACACAGTGTTCGCACTTTGACGCTGATACAGCGCGTAAGAACGGGCCGCAACCGCTTGCGCTTTCAACGCTTCTTGTGGCCAGTTGCCATTCATTTCGCTGCCGAGAACACTGTAGAGATAATGTTCTAAGTCAACGTAATTGACGGCTGTAAGTCCTGATCCCCTAGGTACGAGAAGGGCCCGACCCCGATACCAGCGATCGCCTATCCAGACAACACCGCCTTCGGTTGGCTCGACTGAGATTTCTCCGCCATTCCAGCGATCGAGGGCGACCGTTCCCCCGTTTGCTTGAGCTGTAAAGCCATTCATCCCTTGAATCTCGCCCAGGGCACGACCCGACTCATCTCGAACCACAGCCTTAGTCGAACTGCCCACATTAATTTGTTTGACGTTTTGTTGAATGGCAACGCGGAGTTCCAGCGCGGATGCGGGAGCGATCGCAGCGAACCAAATCAGGGCAGTCAGCCACCAGTTTTTTCCTGTCGTGATGCTGAGTTTTGACATGAGAAACGGGAGGAGTGAGCGAACTATCATCAGAAATTTCCTTGCAGGGTGCTTTGTAACAGATCACAAGCGATCGGTTGCCGGATCTGGATTGATCTGAATGCAGATTGCCAACGCTGCTTAATATAAGTCAATTTTCCTGCTCTGGATGTATCAGAATTTTTTAACCCAAAGGCAAGCTTAAGGGCAGCATTTCTTATGTAGAGTCACAACCAAACGATCTCGGCACTAAAACCATAGATGTAGGGTTATGAAGATTTGTGAAGAATACTGAGTGTTTTTGAACCAACGACTCACAGATAGTTTTGACTGTGAAATTTCTCATAGGTTCCAATCTGGTGAATCAGCAAATGTGGCAGCCACCTTTCTGCAAATCATGAACTACAAATTTCAGTTTCCTGCGTCCTAGAATTCCATCGTTTTGGGCTTCCTGTGTCACCATGAAGAAGTGAAATAACTTACATAAAACAAGTCGATCGAGTTTTGCAGATCACATTTTTAGGAACGAGTTCTGGGGTGCCGACGCGATCGAGAAATGTGTCTGGAGTCGCCCTACGGTTGCCTCAACGCGCCGAGGTGTGGCTGTTTGACTGTGGCGAAGGGACTCAACACCAATTTTTACGCAGCGATCTGCGGGTCAGTCAGATTCGACGAATTTTTGTCACCCACATGCATGGCGATCACATTTTTGGCTTGATGGGTCTGCTGGCAAGTTGTGGTTTGGCGGGCAATCCCGATCGCATTGACATCTACGGGCCGCCCGACCTAGATGAGTATCTCAAAGCCTGTAAGCGCTATTCACAAACGCATTTCTCTTACCCCGTCAAGGTTCACACGGTCAAACCGGGATTGGTGTTTGAAGACGAAGAATTTTCGGTCAGTTGCAGTCTGCTCAAGCATCGAGTGCCTGCCTTTGGGTATCGAGTCACCGAGAAAGATCGGGCAGGTCATTTTGATGTCGATCGCGCCAAAGCGCTAAAAATTCCTTCTGGGCCGATTTATGGACAGTTGAAACGCGGCGATCGCGTCACGCTTCCCGATGGGCGGCAAATCAATGGAGCGGATTTGTGCGGCCCGACAGAGATTGGCAGAAAGGTCGTCTATTGCACAGACACCGTTTATTGTGACAACGCGGTCGGACTCGCCAAAGATGCCGATGTCTTGATCCACGAAGCCACCTTTGCCCATCAAGATGCCGAGTTAGCCTATCAGCGTCTCCATTCCACAACCACGATGGCGGCTCAAGTCGCATTAGGGGCACAAGTCAACAAACTGATCATGACGCACTTCAGTCCTCGATATGCGCCAGGGAACCCGATCGAACTCAAAAATCTGTTAGAAGAAGCCCGCTCAATCTTCCCCAACACCGACCTGGCTTCTGACTTCTGGACTTACGACGTACCGCGCCGATTAACCAACCTTCCCGTAAACGTTACTTAGCCTGAAAAGGCAAGTTTTGTCTCGATCGCCGCGCCTTGATTCGTTGGGTTTGTCTAGTCTCTGCCCCTAATCCGTCACTGCAAAAATTCGACAAGCCGCTCCAGAGTTCTCCAGGCTTCACCACTCGCGAGAATCTCTTTGGCTAAGAGAAGACCTTTTGCATAATCGTCAGTTACGTCTCCAACCTGTAGGGCCAGACTAGCATTGAGAGCCACGACCTCCATTTGTGCGCGTGTCCCTTTTCCTTGTAGGACATTTTTAAGAATTTCTGCGTTGGTCTGCACATTGCCTCCTTTGAGTGAAGCGATCGCTGCGGTCTCGACTCCTAATTCTCGCGGGTCTAAAGTCGTCAGATGAACGGTTTGATTAGACAAAATCGCTAGATCTGTTAAATCTCCCAATCCCGCTTCGTCTAGCCGTTCTCGACCATGCAGCACGATCGCTTTTTGCGTACCAAGTTGATTGAGAGCTTGAGCGATCGCCTCCAACAAATCAGGGTCAAAAACGCCAATCACCTGCCCCGTCGGCCGCAACGGATTGACCAACGGCCCCAGCAGATTAAAAACCGTTCTCACTTTGAGCAGCCTGCGTAGGGGAGCGACAACCTTGAGTGCCGGGTGCCAGCCGGGAGCAAATAAAAACGTGATCCCCACCGCCTGCACAGCCGCTTGAATCTTTTCGGCGGGGGCAGCTAGATTGATCCCCAACGCTTCCAACACATCCGCAGATCCGACTTGACTCGAAGCCGATCGATTGCCATGTTTTGCAACCGAGACCCCAGCCGCCGCCGCTACAAAGGCCACAGCCGTCGAAATATTGAAGGTAGACGCACCATCTCCGCCCGTACCACAAGTGTCAATCAGCGGTGTGGAGTGTGGAGTGTGGAGTGTGGGAGAAGCGGATTGAGACTGGAGAACGTTTGCCATGCCTGCCAGTTCTGACGCAGAGACACCTTTGGATTGCAGCGCGACGAGAATGGCTCCAGAGAGCGCCGGATGAATCGCATCAGCTAGCCAGCCCTGCATCAGATTGGCGGCTTGATCGCTGGAAAGAGATTGGCGATCGAGTAACTGTTGCAGCAGACTTGACCATTGAGCCGAGCTTTCGGGCGTGACGTTGCTTAAATTTGGGGCAGCAGGAGTCGGTAAAGGTTGAGTCATGTTCTTGACACGCAAAAAGGAATAAAAAGGAATGTTTGCTTTGGTTGACAAATCTTTGGTTGACAAATCTAATGATTTTGCACAGGTTTATCCAAACACAGTTCTGTTTTGGGTTGAGGGTTTTGGCAAAATGACCCCTGTTCACCCGGCTGGCGGTAGCGATCAACCCGCCTGATCAGTATTTAATTAGTCATTAAAGTGCATCAAACTATTTTGTTAAATGTGGTAGGTTACTCTAATCCCAGACAGATGTAAAAGTATCGCAGTTTGTGATCCGTTTGTGATCACGATGACGCTGAGTCAGTAGCGGTAAGTGTCTTGCACATAAAGCACGATCGTATACTTTGCAACGAGAGGAACCGTTGACTAGTGCAGAATGTGAATCTATCAAATGACGATCTAAAACTTATTATCCAGCCTTGCGATCGCGAAACAGAGCGGTATCTCGATCAATTGGGATTTAGAGCGATCGCAGCCGTGCCCCAGCTACTCTACAGAACGGCAGAGGAGACCAATCTCGCTGACCTTTTTTTTAGAATTAGTCATTTGATTCCTGACTCTGCTCAGGTGGCTTCCCGCTTTTTGGTCACTCAGTTTTCTCTCGATTCTCGAAATCTCCTGGTCGAATTTCTCAACGCTCAACCGCTTAGTAGTATGACCCTGATGATCAAGAATGCCTGGTTTCTTCAGGTCTTAGCGAGGCAGCGTTTATTCTTCAAATACCAGCCGATTTTTAACCTGGCTACCGGGCATGTGGTAGCTCACGAGTGTCTAGCCAGAGCAAAAAGTGAGCAGGGACAGTGCTTTGGTGGTCAAGAGCTAATTGACGCTGCCCTCTCCATGAATTTAACATTTGAGTTTGACGAGTTAGCCCGATCGACGTGTCTAGACTCCTTAGCAAAGCTCTGCACCAGAGTCGGAAGGGTAGAAACTCCGCAGACTTTTTTTGTGAATGTGTTACCCAATGCGATCGCTCGCGACCCCAAAACTCTGGAGCAAAACTTTCAGCAGGTGATAGACCTGGGGCTGCGCCCTGAACAAATTGTGTTTGAACTTACCGAAGTCGAAGCCCTAAAAAGTTATCCCCAACTCTCCACTCTGATTGAGCAGATTCGCGACTGGGGGTTTGGTCTGGCGATCGATGACCTGGGGAGCAACGTCGCGATCGATCACTACTGCCTGGAGTTTCGCCCAGATGTGATCAAGCTCGATCGACGGCTGATTCAGGGTTGTAGTCGCTATGTCTTAAAGCAAGTCATGATCAAGAGTCTGCTGCAATTTGCCCATGAGTTAGGAATTGCTGTGTTGGCAGAAGGGCTAGAAGACGCTAACGATGTTGATTTTTGCCGAGAGCTAGGCGTGGATATGGGACAGGGGTTTGGGCTGGCAACGCCGGAGATTTTGCCGTGGCGTGTGAACAGCGATTTCTTTGAGCTACCCGCCAGCGATCTTTCCAAGTTACCCGCAAGGGGGCGCTGGATGTCGGCGGCGTGTTGAAGAGGGTGAGAAGTGAGGGGTGAGGAGTGAGGAGAAGACTAGCTCACAACTCAAAACCTTACCCATCCATACGATAATTCAGTGAGTTTCTAGGTTCGCTGACTTATGCAGTTTGAGTTTGTCCCAGTTGAAGAGTTTTATTTTGCACTGACGTTGGCCGTCCGAACGCTCGAAGATATTCAGCAGCCAGGCTTGTCGGAGCAGGTGAGGGCGACGTTAGAACAAAAGTTTGGGCAACCTTCGACCGTAGCGGCGGCTAGTCAAAATACGTTTAACTATGTATTTTTTGTCAAAGATTACGACAACTCTCCAGCACCTCAACTGATCGTGTCGATCGCCGACTGGCAAGGAAATTTGCGTCTGAGCAGCGACTATGGGTGGATGCTTGACCCAGAGCGTAAACCTGTGAGAACTGAGAAATTTGAGCAGCGATCGCACTTCAATCAAACCCTGCGATCGTACTTGCAGGATTGGCTGGGGGTGGAAGGGATGAGAGATGAGGGATGAGGGATGCGCTAAAAGTCTTCTAGAATCCACTCTGAGGTGCGATCGCCGAGATCTAGGGGAATGTTAACCGCTTTTCCTAATCGAGGGCGTTCGCGCGTTTTTTGAATGTAGGACTCTACTTGATTGGTGGCTCCCCAAGCGGCAAGATAGCTGCCTACTTGATCAAGATGCTCTAGATACTCAACCTGACTGAGCGGAAAGGAAGCCTGCTCCAGATACTTCCACATGACTTGTACAAAAATCTTGCCCCCCGTTCGGCGTAGCTGAATATCGTAGGAGCGACCCCATTTGTTAAGTAAAAGCTGGTGAAGGTCTTGTCCGGTCATGGCTGCGATCGTGTAGATATTTGTAACATTTCGTATAAATGTGAGACACTGCCTCTTCGCTATGATGCTAATGTTAAAGTTTGTATAATACACCCAACAAAGCCCACAAATCGCTGACTTAAAGGATTTCTAGCACTTTACATAGCTGAAAGAATTCTTAAATTCAGTCGTTTTGGCTCCCGTGTGTAAATAGATCTAAACACAGCCCCTTTAAGATTAAGTTCAGGGCATTTCATCATTTTCCCCGATATCTCTAGAGCGTAGACATGGCACAACTAACTGGATCTGCTGATGATGTACCCAGCATGGGTCGTCGCCAATTTATGAACCTCCTGATGTTTGGCTCCGAAGCACTTGTTGCAGTGGGCGCACTCTATCCGGTGGTGAAATACTTTATTCCTCCCTCGTCAGGGAGTGGCTCTGGTGGCGTAACCGCTAAAGATGCGCTGGGCAACGATATTCTCGTCAGCGAGTATGTCAAAACCCATCCCCCTGGCGATCGCTCCCTGGCTCAAGGTCTCAAGGGAGACCCTACCTATCTCGTCGTGCAAGAAGATCAATCGATCGGCAGCTACGGCATCAACGCGGTTTGTACTCATCTGGGCTGCGTCGTCCCCTGGAATGCTAACGAGAACAAATTTATGTGCCCTTGTCACGGGTCGCAATACGACAACACAGGTAAAGTCGTCCGTGGGCCGGCACCGCTCTCTTTGGCCCTCGTTCATGCTGCCGTCGAAGACAACAAAGTCAGCTTTACCCCCTGGACAGAAACCGACTTTCGCACTGACGAAGCTCCCTGGTGGGCTTAGGGTTTCATTTTTAGGTCTTCAGTTTTTAGCGGTTGGCTGAGAGTCTGGTAGAGAAGTTTGGCACCGTATCGACTTTTTCACCGACTTTCTAAATGAGCTAATCGCTACCCTCTTGTCTTTCCTCTCGTTGTCCCTACACTATTTTCGTTAGAGATGAGAACACGCTTTTTATCGTCGATGTGGCTTCGCAAACTCCAGGTGGCTCAAAAGGTACTGGTTGCGATCGTCGCCGTCACCGTTTTACTGTCAGGTAGTTTGGCGCTTCCTCAAGCGGCGGCTGCCTATCCCATTTTTGCTCAACAACAGTACGAAAATCCCCGCGAAGCTACGGGTCGGATCGTCTGTGCTAACTGTCACCTGGGCGCAAAGCCGACCGAAGTCGAAGTGCCTCAGTCCGTGTTGCCCGATACTGTGTTTGAAGCGGTGGTGAAAATCCCTTACGACATGAGTGTTCAGCAAGTCACGGGCGATGGCTCCAAAGGGCCGTTGAATGTAGGTGCAGTGTTGATGCTGCCCGAAGGCTTTAAGCTGGCTCCTGATGATCGCGTCCCCGAAGAGATGAAGGAAAAGCTGGCTGAGTTGTACATCCAACCCTATAGCGACACCAAAGAAAACATTCTCGTCGTCGGGCCGTTGCCCGGTGAGCAATACAGCGAAATCACCTTCCCGATTTTGTCGCCTGATCCCAATACCAACAAAGCCCTCCGCTTTGGCAAGTATTCGATTCACGTAGGCGGCAACCGGGGTCGCGGGCAGGTTTATCCCGCTGGCAACAAGAGCAACAACGCTGTCTACAGTGCGCCTGCAACGGGGCAGATCACCAAGATTGAGAAAGCGGAAGAAGGTGGATTTGTGGTCACGATCCAACCTGAAGGCAAAGACGCTGTGAGTGAAACCATTCCCGCTGGCCCAGAACTGCTGGTCGCAGAAGGTCAAGAAGTCAAGGCTGGAGACGCGCTCACCAACAATCCCAATGTGGGCGGCTTTGGTCAGGTTGACAAAGAAATCGTGCTGCAAAGCCCCAACCGGATTAAAGGACTGCTGGCGTTCTTTGCGATCGTCACCTTTACCCAAATCATGCTCGTCTTAAAGAAGAAGCAAGTCGAAAGAGTCCAGGCTGCGGAAATGAATTTCTAACACCAGACTCACGCTTATCTACTCACTTTTATCTATCGACGGGATGGGCCACGGTTCATTCCGTTTTTTTGTGTCTCGGCGTATTCCTTTAACTCCTGCGCCATGCGACGAATACCCTGCTGCTCATCTCGACGAATAAACGGCAAAAAGACGGGACTCAGCGCCCCCGAAAAGTTTTCTCGATGGACATACTTGGTACGATCGCCGCCAATGTCTTGAAGCTCAAACACATGCTCATTGCGAAATCCCGGAATCGTCGAAAGCCACTTGAGACAAACCCCCGGCTGGATCAGCGTCACCAATGGCTGAAACTCAATATCGTCTTCGCCTCGTGTCCGTTTGAGTGACAACAGCGTTTCCTGACCTTGCACAAACGGCAGATCAGGGTGGCAGTCATAAAGAAAGGTATTCCAATACTTCCAGCGTTCTTTGTGAAAGAGAATCTGCCAGACTAGCGATCGCGGCGAGTTGATTTCGATTTCAGTGTAGAGACTAGGCATGAAACACACCCCCTTACAGCAAACTACACTCTGGATACCCGCTTCTCTCGCAAATCTTAAACTAAGGGGTCAAAGCAGCAATCCTCGCGCCGATTTATCTTCATTCCTCCTCGCAAAGCGGAACGAACTCCCTCATCCCTTCTTCTACCCCACCATCGAAGACTCAACGCCTTCATCCGCATTGCCCCCCGTCGGAAGCTCCAGACAATAGCCTGCCCCATAAACGGTTTTAATAAAGCGGGGATGACGGGGTTCGGGTTCGAGTTTGGTTCTCAGATGACGAACGTGAACTCGAATCGTCTCAATATCATCATCGGGATCGTATCCCCAAACTTCCTTGAGAATTTCGCTAGGTGAAACCGTTTGCCCATGACGCTGAAGTAGACAATGCAACAGTTCAAACTCTAAGTGAGTCAGCTTGACCGTCTTGCCAAACCAGATAGCTTCAAAGCGCTCAGGCACGAGAACTAGAGGCCCATAGCTGAGGATTTCGCTGTGTTTGGCGGCTTGAGGAATGCGATCGGTGCGCCGCAACAATGCCCGGACGCGAGCCAGTAGTTCTTCGACCTCAAAAGGCTTGGTCAGGTAGTCATCGGCACCCGCGTTGAAGCCTTCGACTTTGTTTTGCGTTTGCCCCAGGGCTGTCAGCATCAGAACGGGAATATCTGACGTGCGCTCATCTCGACGCAGGCGCTGACAAATAGTAAACCCATCCACCTGAGGCAACATCAGATCAAGCATGATCAGGTCGGGCTGAATTTGCAGCGCCATAGCCTGACCGCGAATTCCGTCTGCTGCCTGACTGACATCATAGCCAGCCATTTCGAGGTTGACCGCGACGAGTTCTGAGATAGCTGGGTCATCATCAATGACGAGAATCCGAGGCATCATTAAGTCGGTTTACGAATGTTTATTCATGTAGGAACTCGACAAACTGTAAAGTTTCCTGTTCAGATTATACGCAAGGATGCAAAATCCTTCCTCATATAAAGTTCTTCCCCGAAAAAGTTTTTTTGTATTACGAGGTCTAAGTTTTGGATCTGGATGCGCTGCCCGCAGGATTAGTGGACGCTTCTGAGCATTGAAACTCGCTATACTGAGTCGCTGGTCAGGTGGATTGTTGATCGCTCAGGGTAGGTAGCTGTGATTGTTTTACTATTTGTCATCGTTGGGGCGCTAATTGGAATTCAAATTTTTTCTGACAAACTACGATCGGCAATTCCAAAAGCCAGACAACTAGCGATCATCTCCCCGTTAGAAAGTGACGATTTGCCCACGGTGTCGGTGATCATCCCTGCCTACAACGAAGCGGTAAACATTCGGGATTGCGTCGATTCGGTGCTCAAAAGTTCTGATCTGCCCGCCGAAAAGCTGGAGGTTTGGGTCGTCGATGATCAGTCTACCGATGAGACGCTGACGATCGCTCAGTCCATTCTTGATCCCCGTGTAAAGGTGCTTGCAGGGCAGCCCCGGCCTGTGAATGAGACGTGGATGGGAAAAAATTGGGCTTGCGCTCAGGTCACTTCTCACACAAAGGGCGATTTTCTACTATTCATTGATGCTGATGTGCGATTAAAACGGGGCGCGATCGAGACCGCCCTTCTCACCGCCGAGCAGGAACAGGTAGACTTGCTGACGTTTTGGATGGCGATCGTCTGTGGTTGTTTTGCCGAATGGTTGGCACAGCCGATTATCACGAGTTTGTTTGCGGTTGGCTTTGATTTTGAAGAAGTGAATGATCCCAAACGTGAAACGGCATTTGCGGTTGGGCCGTTTATGCTGTTTCGACGGCAGGCTTACGATCGGATTGGCGGTCACGCTGCGGTGGCGAGTCAAATTGTCGAAGATGTGGAACTGGGACGACGCATCAAACAAAATGGCTTGAAGATCTGGTACGGACTGGGACACGACCTGGCAGACGTGCGAATGTATCAATCAACAGCAGCACTCTGGGAAGGGTGGACAAAGAACTGGTATGTGGGAGTCGATCGCAACCTCAGAGCCATTCTCTACATCGCGTTTGTCACCTTTTTGGTGTTTGCGGTGCCCTGGATCGGAGCCGCGATCGCTCTTGCAAAAATCCTGCTCTTGCCCTTCAATTGGGTGGATCTCAGCACCCTTTTTTTGGCATTGATCGCGATCGCGCTGCAATACAATCTGTACTGCCTCAGTCAGAAATTCTCAAACATCTCGCCGCGCAACTGGTGGCTAGCCGGGATTGGGGGACTGTTTGTGAGTGCAATTGCGATCGTTTCTGTCATCAAAACGGAGACAGGTTGGGGCTGGACGTGGCGAGGCAGGCGCTTGACTGAGCGTGAGGAGTGAGGAGTGAGGAGTGAGGAGAAATTAACTCAACTTGAATCTACTGAAATTCGCTTTGGTCTTTGCGAGGGGCGGCAGTTTGAGGCTGTCTCTACTTCTTTAGTGAGGCACTTTGAATTAACGTGAATTCGATAAAATCTTTCGCTGCGGTTCTCAAAGCAGCTCCCCAAATTCTTCACCCGTGAGGGACTTTGACCGGGAAATCTCGTCTTAAAGTCCCAGAATTGAGGGAGAGAGGCGCTGAACAAGGCAGCGAAAAAACCTCATCGAATTGACGTTGAATTAGAGATTTTGTCTTAAAGTCTTTCAGAAGTGAGGGTTGGAGGAGTGCTAAACAACGAAGTGAAAAAACTCGACCCCTTGCGGGTAACTCGAAGAGATCCAGCAGACATTAACGCAAACTTCAAAGCTTCTAGCTCAAAACTCCCTCATTGTTTCAAGGTATGACCATGCACTTTGATGTCGTTGTCCAGGTTCTGATTCAAGTTCTGCTCGTGATTGGGCTGTCACGAATCGTGGGATTGGGGTTTCGACGAATCAAACAACCCCTGGTAATTGGTGAAATCGTAGCGGGAATTTTGCTCGGCCCGTCTTTGTTTGGCATGGTGGCTCCCGAAACAGCGGCGGCTGTCTTTCCTCCAGAGACGATCCCTTTTTTGGGGGTTTTGTCTCAAATTGGGCTGATCTTTTTTATGTTTCTCATCGGACTGGAACTCGACCCCAAATATCTCAAGAATGGGCTGAATACGGCAATTTTAGTTTCTCACGTCAGCATTTTGGTGCCCTTCTCACTCGGAACCATTCTCTCGCTGTTGCTTTATCCCCTGGTCTCCAGTGATGGAGTGTCGTTTACAGCTTTTGCGCTGTTTTTGGGGGCGGCGATGTCGATTACGGCGTTTCCGGTGCTGGCGCGGATTATTACAGAAAATAATTTGCAGAATAGTCGGCTAGGCGCGTTGGCGCTGGCTTGTGCGGCAGTAGATGATGTGACCGCGTGGTGTCTGCTGGCTCTAGCGATCGCCGTCACTCGCACCAACAGTATGATCGAAGCGCTACCCACAATTCTGGCATCGGTTGCCTATATTACCCTGATGGCGACAGTGGGGCGCAAACTGCTGAAACACCTGGCAACCTACTACGATCGCGTCGGTAAGCTCAGTCAATCCGTTTTGGCATTCATTTACATGGGTGTTGTGGTGTCTGCGGTGACGACTGAGTTGATTGGAATTCACCTGATTTTTGGGGCGTTCTTGCTGGGGGCGGTGATGCCCAAAAACCCTGGACTGACGAGAGAATTGGCCCAAAAAACTGAGGATTTTGTACTCACATTCCTGCTCCCTATTTTCTTTGCCTATAGCGGCTTGAGAACTCAGATTGGGTTATTAAATCGTCCGATTCTCTGGGGGTTGTGCTTGCTGGTGGTGCTGGTGGCGATCGTTGGTAAGTATTTTGGCACCTATGTCGCAGCGCGGGTGTCTGGCATCGATAAACGAGATGCGTCCGCTTTGGGCTGGTTGATGAATACGCGCGGTCTGACCGAACTGATTGTCTTGAATATCGGTTTAAGCCTGGGTGTGATTTCGCCGTTGCTGTTTACGATGCTGGTGATGATGGCGCTGGTGACCACCTTTATGACTTCGCCTCTCTTGGAGTGGACGTATCCCAAACAGCAGATTCGCAAGACGATCGTCAAGCCGATGGATGAAATTGAGCCAGGGTATCGAGTACTGGTGCCGATCGCCAATCCGAGTAGTCAGCGGGGTTTGATTCAGTTAGCGATGGCGCTCGCTTTTGGCAATATGCCGTCTCAACCGCGTCGGGCAGCGATCGTGTCTCCGTTGAGTTTTATCCAACTCGAAGAAGATTATGTCTACGAAAGCACCCCTGCCGAAGCCGATCGTCGTCTAGCCATTCGTCAGGGACAGTTGGATGATCTGGTGCAAAGTTTAGAACCTTCTGACCTGCAAAAGTTAGTCCGTCCGATTATTCAAGTGTCCAATGATGTCGCCAGAGCAACGGCTCAGATTGCAGTTCGGGATCAGGCGGATTTGGTGATTGTCGGCTGGCATCGTCCCGCCTTTAGCAGCAATCGACTAGGTGGGCGAGTTGGTCAGATTCTTAGTACGGCTCCGGTCGATGTGGCAGTGTATATCGATCGCCAAACCTCAAAACTGGAACGCCTACTGCTACCCTATGTTGCCAATATTCACACTGATCTGGGGCTAGAACTGGCCGTGAGACTGCTGATCAACTGCCAAAACACAGATCTCACGATTCTTCGCGTCGCCTGTGACGATCAGCCTGTGAGCGAGTTTAGCTATGAGTTTCACAACCTGATGGCGCGGCTGCCCAATTCGGTGCGCGATCGCATTGCTACGCCAATTATTCAGGCAGACAGTCCGATTTTGGCCGTTGTGGACGCTTCTAAAATGGCAGACTTGACGATCGCGGGAGCCAGCCGAGAATGGGGACTCGATCGCCAAACCTTGGGACGCTACGCCGATGAGTTAGCGGTTCGCTGTCGGTCTTCTTTGGTGATCACTCGCCGCTATAGCCATGTTGCGTCTCACCTGACTTCGATTTTGACCAGCACCAGCCTTGAGTCGGGGAGGAATTAGCCGATGAATCTCAAGTCTTTGACGTTTTATGTGGGGTCGATCGGCATTGTGGTGGCCCTGTTTAGCTTCACGACTGCTTATGGAGAAGCCAATCTCAAAGCTTCTACCAAAATTGAAGGTCGCTATCGTATTCCAGCCCAAAATCTGCCTGGATGTTTGAAAGACGACGATCCGGTGGTTTTGATGATTCAGCAGTCGGGCGTTTATCTCAGTGCCTCACTTTTATCGAAGAATGAGACGAGTCAGACGATCACGGCAGCTAGAAAAAAACCTTCGCTGTCAGGCACCTGGGAGGAGCAAAAACTAGAATTGTCAGGTCTTCTCTCTTACTTGGATGACTGTCAAAAAGACGGTGAACGATCGCCAACGGTAAAAATTGAGGGTACCTTTTCGCAAAACAACCTGCAAGGAAAAATTCGATTAGATTCCTCGCCAACTGGGATCAATTTCACGGGCAAACGGGATTCAGAACAGTAGCGATCGTCCCTCACAATTAATCGGGATCAACGTCTTGGTCGGGGTAGATGACTTCGATGGGGATTGCAAATGTGACACGGCTAACTCCCTTTGAATGGTTAGAACTGTCCTTCTAAAGCCGGAATGCAGCGTTCGCAAAGTAGGGGGTGTTCATGAGATTTGCCGACGTGAGTAGAATAATTCCAGCAGCGATCGCACTTCTCCCCGTCTGCGTCCACGACCCCAATCTCTAATGTCTCCGCTTGAGAACGATACTTTGAGCCAGCAAGTCGATCAGGCGCTTCCACCAATTCCACTTGAGACGTAAGAAACAGATAGCGCAATTCGTCTACACCATTGCCAGTCGGTGAGTTGAGGTGGGTGAGCGTCTGACGCAGTTGGGCATCGGGAACGTAGAGCAAAACTTTGGCTTCGAGGGAGGAACCGATCGCTTTTTCTGCCCGTGCTTTTTCCAAAACTTTGTTGACTTCGGCTCGAATTTGCCGCAGTGTCTCCCATTTTTCTGAAAGTTCTGGCACGTTCCATTCTTCTTCTAACGTCACCCAACCGGACTGAAACACCGATTTGTGAGGAGTCGAATAAGGCAGAGATTGCCAAATATCCTCCGCCATGTGACAAAGAACGGGCGCGATCGCTTTCGCCAAATTCTCTAGGGCGATCGCCAACACAGTTTGACAACTCCGACGACGAGACGCATTAACCGAACTGATATACAGCCGATCTTTAGCGACATCTAAATAAAAGTTGGACAAGTCCACTGCACAGAAGTTTTGTACCGTTTGAAAGAAGCGGAAGAATTGAAAACTCTCAAAAGAATCCTGAACTTCGGTAAACACTTCAGTGATGCGATGCAGCATGTAGCGATCGAGTTCTGGCAAGTTCTCATAAGAAACCGCGTGCTGTGTGGGATCAAAATCGTGCAGATTGCCCAGCAAAAATCTTGCCGTGTTGCGGATCTTGCGATAGACATCCGACATTTGCTTGAGAATCGTTTTGCCGATCGGCACATCATTGGTGTAGTCCACCGACGAAACCCACAGCCGCAGAATGTCTGCTCCATAGGGCGGTTCTTGCTGTTGGTTTTTGCCGCCTTCGATCACAACCATCGGATCGACGACATTTCCCAATGATTTACTTTGCTTGCGTCCTTGTTCATCCAGCGTAAAGCCATGCGTTAGCACCGTCTTATAGGGAGCTTGTCCGTGAACTGCAACACTGGTGAGTAAGCTTGATTGAAACCAACCCCGATGCTGATCAGAGCCTTCGAGATAGAGGTCAGCCGGATAGCGCAACGCCGATCGCGCCTCACAAACCGCCGCCCAAGACGAGCCAGAATCAAACCAGACATCCATCGTGTCTGTCCCTCTGCGGTAGGCTTTGCCGTGATACTTTTCGGGGAGCAATTCTTCAACAGAGAGTTCCCACCAGGCATCCGAGCCTTTTTCGGCGACGATCGCTTGCACATGGGCGATCGTTTCTGCGTTCATCAACGGTTGGCCACTTTCTTCGTCGTAAAACACAGGGATCGGAACGCCCCAACTGCGCTGCCGAGAAATGCACCAGTCCGATCGCTCCGCAACCATTGGCGTGATCCGATTTTCGCCCTGAGCCGGAATCCACCGAACGCTGGCGATCGCCTTCAATGCCTCATCCCGAAAGCCTTCTACCGACGCAAACCACTGCTCAGTCGCCCGAAAGATCGTCGGCTTTTTGGTGCGCCAATCGTAGGGATATTTATGAACGTAGGGTTCTTCTTTGAGCAGCGATCGCGCCTCCGCCAACGCTTGAATCACGGCTGTATTGCCCTCACCTAATACATTCAGCCCTGCAAACGGGCCGGCTTCTTCGGTAAAGTCGCCATTGTCATCCACCGGAGCCAGAATCGGCAACCCGTAACGCTGTCCCACCTGATAGTCTTCTTGACCGTGACCGGGAGCCGTATGAACTAAGCCAGTCCCCGCCTCCGTCGTCACATAGTCGCCGCCGATTACAATCTCGCTGATGCGATCGAATAAAGGATGGCGATAGGTGGTGTGTTCTAATAACCGACCCATCATTGAGGCTTGAATGGTGAGCGACGTGCCCAGAATCTCAGAAAGGCGATCGACCAGATCCTTTGCCACAATCAGATATTTGAACTGGCTAACCGATCCGTCTCCCACCTCAACCACGGAGTAAACCAGATCAGGATTAACGCTCACCGCTAGATTGGCAGGAATTGTCCAGGGCGTGGTTGTCCAGATCGCCACACCCAATTCGCCCAAAAATGAATCAAGGGGCGCTTGCAACCCTGGCGATAAGTTTCGCACCTCAAAGGCTGCGTACAAACTGCGCGAGGTGTGGCCTTCGGGATACTCAAGTTCGGCCTCTGCGAGGGCGGTTTTAGAACTCGGACTCCAATGGACGGGCTTTAATCCTCGATAGATGTAGCCCTTCACGACCATTTCACCAAATACGCCAATCTGAGCCGCTTCATATTCTGGTTTGAGTGTCAGATAAGGATTTCTCCAGTCGCCCCATACACCATATCGCTGGAAACTTTGACTTTGTTGGTCGATCGTCTTCAATGCAAAGTCTTTGGCTTTTTGGCGCAGCGTGATCGGCGTAAGTTGGCGGCGCTCTTCGGGTTTGAGGGCTTGCAAAACTTTGAGTTCGATCGGCAACCCATGACAATCCCACCCTGGTACATAGCGCACCTTTCGCCCTTGCAGCAGTTGGTATTTATTGATCGTGTCTTTGAGAATCTTATTCATCGCGTGGCCGATATGCAGTGCCCCGTTCGCATAGGGCGGCCCATCGTGCAAAACAAACAACTCACCAGGATTATTTTGTGACAGCGTTTCATAAATTTGCTGCTCTGCCCAGAATGTTTGGAGTTCGGGTTCTCGCTTGACAGCATTCGCCCGCATGTCAAAAGCAGTCTTAGGCAAGTTAACGGTGTCTTTATAAGATCCTGGTTCTGTGGTCATTTTGGGGAGTGGGGTAAGAGAGGGACAGTCTTCTACATTGGCATACTACATTGTAATACGCCTGTTACAAGTCAGTGCAGTTTGGTCTAATTGGCTTAAGAAATGTCTTCGATCGTCTCCGGCGGGTCAGCAGGCAGATGTTTGGCTTCGGCATCGGCGATCGCGGCTTCTACGAGATCGGGGCGCGGCGGGCGCGGAGGAATGGGCGGCGGAACGATCGCTTCGTCTTCGCTGGCTTCAGAGTTATGGACTTCTGGCACTTCTTCTTCCAGGACATCTTCTTCCGAGACATCTACGGGATCAGAAGTCTGTGTTGTCGGTTCTTCGTCGTCCGAAGGAGCATTATGAGGTGACAGGTCTAAATCGTTGCGGCTGGCTTCAAATTCGAGTTCTTCTTGCAGCAGTTCGTCAGCAGGCATCATCGAGTCGGAAGGCACGTCCGTTACCCTTATCTCTGTCACCGTTGTTTCTGTCACCGTTGTTTCTGTCACCGTTACTTCGGTCAGGGTCGTTTCTGTGATGGTTGGCTCATCGATCGCAGCTTCCTCAACTGCCTCAATGGGTGCTGACTCCACGGGGATCGATTCAACCGTCTGCGCTGGCTCAGAATTGCTGACTTCAGGACTGTCTGCCTCAAAGTCAAACGCTTCTGCGTCTACATCTTCGGCGACGGGTTCATCACGAAACTCTTTTCTGACATAGGTTGACGTGTTTTTCTTGGGCTTCTGAAAGGAGATGGCGATCGACTTCACACGTTCTGTAACAGTCGAAACGATGTTAGGTTTGTTTGCAGGAGTCTCCGCAGAAGGATCGTTTTTAGCCGCAAGGGGTGTTTTTTCAGCAGTCGTCTCAACGGTGACGGTTGGCTGACCAAAATCTTCTCGCTTAAGGGGCTGATAGGGTTTGACCGCAGGCGCTTCGGGAGCTTTTGACTGAGTGGTTGCGACGAGTCCCTGTGCCCAATCTTTGACGGTGTTGAACGACTGCTTGAGTTTGGCAGTGATTTCGGGCGAAAGGACGCGACCCACCCCAGCCTGCAAATCAGCCGTAGAGGGCAACTCGCTTGACCGTCCCAATCGGGCATTAAACGCTTGCCAACCCAGCCAGCCAATCAGCGAAATACTGGCCATTTGGCCTAATAAAACGCCTCCAGTGATTCGTTCTGCACAAACCCATAGCACCCAGGCGTAAAATAATCCAATTCCGCTCCAGATCAAGTCCCCTTTGCGGTAGACCTGTGGATAAAAGAAGGCAGACAAGTAAAGGGCGAGACTGCCCAAACCCATTGCGAAAGCTAGAAGATACGTCAGCATATTGCCGCTCCCGACAAACTCCGAATATCTTAACTCTACCGCTTGAGGGCAGACCTGGAGAGACCGGAAATTGGCACCTGCGATCGCCGTTCTTCTCACCGGACTGTTAATAAAAGAATGAAACTGGCAAGACTAAGAGAATTCAAGCCGAATCCTTTGCCGAACGCCCAAACCGGGATTTCTGTAGCGCGACCCCTCGCGGGTAACTCAAAGAGATCGGCTGTCCCCAACCAGCTTTGCAAAGGAGTTAATCATTTATGGAACCTGTGATTCCGGCGCTCGATACAATTAGCCGACAGTTGATGAGCCTGGAACGCCCCAAAAAGGCCAAGATGCTCGTGGTAGACGACGAACCCGACAACCTTGATCTGCTCTATCGCACGTTCCGCCGAGACTTTCAGGTACTCAAAGCAGAAAGCGGCATTCAGGCGCTAAAAGTCTTATCTGAAGAGGGAGAAGTCGCCGTCATTATCTCTGACCAGCGAATGCCCGAGATGAAAGGAACAGAATTTCTCAGCCGCACAGTGCCTCAATTTCCCGATACGATGCGGATCATTTTGACCGGATTCACCGACGTTGAGGATCTCGTCGAAGCGATCAACTCCGGGCAGGTGTACAAATACATCACCAAACCCTGGGACCCTAACGAACTCAAAGCTGTCGTGCGACGGGCTGCTGAAACTTACGACTTGCTAAAGCAACGCACCGAAGAACTGCGGCGATCGCAAGCCCAAACCGCCCTCCTCTCGGCGATCGTCTCGGTCGCTCAAGAAGCCTCTAGCCTGGAGAAAAGTCTGGAACCGATCGCGATCGCCTTTGGCAAAAACTTTTATGCGGACGGATGTATCCTACAACTGGTTGAGAAAGAAAATTTAATTTCACCTCAAGGCACCTATCAGTCAACGTCTGTTTTAGAAAATTGGTTAGACATTGACCCGCTGGCAAAGGCGGCGATCGCTGCTCAAAAAATGCAGGTAGCGCTGAACGTTTCCACAGATGCCCGTCTCTCTGAGGTCGCACACTACACGGATTCTGGAATTCAGGCTCATTTGATTGTTCCGGTGACGCTGCGAGGCCAGGTGTTGGCCGTCCTTTCTCTGCAATGGAGACAGCCCTGTACCCTTAGAGAAGATGAGTTGTTGTTGCTGCATCTCTCTGCTCAACAAGTCTCATTAGCTTTGACTTGTAGCCGTTACGCTCCCGCCGTTGCCACCGTGTAGAGTCGAATGAACCGTCTCAACGCCTGAAGAGGTTTCTCGATCCCCGACTTCTCACAAAAGCTGGGGATTTGAAGATTTAAACCCCCTCATTGATGGGACACTGAATCCAACGTGAATTCGATGAGAGTGTTCGTTTCGGTTTATGAAGTTGGGTTGCTCCCTAAATCCCCTAAGCTTGAGGAACTTTGAACCGGAACGCTTATCTTAAAGTCCTCCAGAATTGAGGGGATGAGGGGCAAAAGCGCCAAACATCGAAGCGAAAAAACGTTGTCGAACTGACGTTAAATCCAAAATCGCTACGCCAAAACTTCGGATGAACTCTGACCAAATTCAAGCCCTGTTCGATCGCATCGCGCCTGTATACGACGAACTCAACACCGTCCTCAGCCTGGGACAACACCGCATCTGGAAACAAATGACCGTCAAATGGAGCGGTGCAAAACGGGGAGACATCTGCCTTGATCTCTGCTGTGGCAGCGGTGACATCGCCCAAATGCTCGCCGAAAAAGTAGGCAAAACGGGACAGGTTTACGGCGTTGATTTTTCTGCGGCTCAGTTAGAAGTGGCTCGCGATCGCGCCGATCGCCGCTGTTTGAAACCACCCATTCATTGGGTCGAGTCTGATGTGTTGAGTTTGCCCTTTGAGGATGGTCAATTTGACTGTGCCACGATGGGATACGGGCTACGCAACGTTCTCGATATTTTGCAAAGCCTGAAGGAAATTCATCGCGTTCTCAAACCAGGAGCCACCGCCGCTATTCTCGACATGCACCGACCCGACCATCCGTGGGTGAGAAGCTTTCAGCAGTGGTATCTCGATGAAGTGGTCGTCCCGGCGGCTCAACGATTTGGCTTCACTGAAGAGTATGCCTACATTGCGCCCAGCCTCGACAAATTTCCGACGGGCCCAGAACAGGTCAGCCTTGCGCGTCAAGCAGGTTTTACGATCGCCACACACTATCCGATCGCGGGCGGTACGATGGGAGTGTTAGCCCTTAAGAAGGGATGAGGGATGTAACTCAAAATTCTTAAAATTCGCTCCTGACGAACACGTTAGCGGTTTTAATCAGCGTCGTTGAAATCCAACCTCTACAGAAATCTCGGAGATCTCGATCGTGATTTCTCTCAAAGAGATCTGCGTTTAATCCCTCATTCCTCATTCCTCATCCCTCATCCCTCATCCCTCATTCCTCATCCCTCCCTAACCTGTGGATCTCTCAAACCTCTGGCTCATCATTAGTCCCCCTGTGGTCGGTGGAATTATTGGATATTTCACCAACGATGTGGCGATCAAGATGTTGTTTCGCCCTTATCGGACTCTTTACATTGGCGGCAAGCGGGTTCCGTTTACCCCTGGTCTGATTCCTCGTAACCAGGAGCGACTGGCCAAGCGTATTTCTGACACGATCATGGGGTCGCTGCTCACGCCCGAAGAACTGCAAAAATTGGCGAGACGGCTGCTCAAAACTGAACGAGTCGAGTCAGCTTTGCTGTGGCTTTTAAAACTGGCGCTGGATCAAATTCAATCCGGCAAGGAACAGAAAACCGCCAAGATTTTGGCAAATATTTTGCGAGATTTGTTTAGTCAATCGTTGCCGCGACTGCTGAAGGTGTTGGCTCGACGAGATGACTTTCTCGAAGATCAGCTTAATCAGATTTTTGATCAAATTGTTTTAGAGTTTCAGTTGAGTGATGAGCAAGCGGATAAGTTAGCCGATTGGCTGCTACAGGTCGTTTTGCCGCCCGATCGCATTCGTCTAACCTTGATCGACTTTTTGACCGATCGCAATATTCAGGTGATCGACGAAGGCTTTCGCGAAAAAACCAGCGGCACGTATTGGGTCGTAGCCAATCTGTTTGGGGTACGAAATTCTCTGACTCGTCTGCGTACCTTTTGTTTGGATGAACGAGAGGCTTGCAATACGGTTTTGGCAGAGTTGGTGTTTTCATTGGGAGTCAAGCAGCGATCGAAGGAATGGCTGCAAAATCTCTCTTTACAAAATTTGCCCGTTTCGACTGTGCGCCAGCTTCGCAAAACAATGCGCGAAAGTGTCCGAGTGTATCTACAGGATCGTGGCTCAGAAGTGCTGCAAGGCTTGAGCGCGTCGGTAGATTGGGAAAATGTGGCTGACGTAATTTTAACTCGTCTCCAAACCTCAGAGGCGGTGAGCAGTTCTCTGGGATTAATCAGTCAGGAACTCGCCTTAATTTTGGAACGCTATCTAGAGCGGGATTTGGAGAAAATTGTCGAGCAGGCTATCCCAATTTTGAATATTGATCAGGTAATTATCGATCGCGTCAAAGCGACTTCGCCCGCCGATTTAGAAAATGCCATCAATGGGATCGTGAAGAGTGAACTGCAAGCGATCGTCAATCTGGGCGGCATTTTAGGACTGGCGATCGGACTGCTCCAATCTGCTTCTCTCTTACTTCGCTGACGACTGATGTCTTTAAAGACTGGCTTTTTTAAGACTGATCGACCGGGCCAATGACCATTTGCACGACGAAAGGCTTGCCACCATCCTGGTGATAACGATCGGCCCAGGCGCGAATCACCTCATCTAGTTCTTCAAGCGCTCGATCGAGGCGATCGGCCGGAATATCCAACTCTTCTAACACCCGCATGACTCGATGCTGGCGATTGGCCCAATCTTGCATCAGCCGAAAAAAGCGAGCCGTGTCTTCGACCATCACATAGGTGCGTTCTTCCTGATCTTCGGGAGAGTAGGAGGCGCGAGTCAGGGCGTAGAAAGGCATTCCCCAGGGGGAGTCGATGCGAGTGACCGTGCCTGAGTAGAGCAGGCGGCGTTTGATATGTTCTGCAAGCGCTTCGCTGAGGGGCATTTGCTGATCGGTGGGCAACTCTTCTTGCGATCGCCCATGCAAAAATTCAATCAAATCCAGAAATTGGAAGGAATTAACCAGTTGAGCATCGGGCAGATTTGGAGGAAGCTTTTGCTCAATGTGGCGCTTTTCTTCAGACGTAAGGCTGGTTCCAGGGACGCGCGATCGCCCCGGTTGCCAGGGATACTGTTCTAGCCAGACGTAGGGGAGTTGAATCAGATAGCGCGGCTCTTGCGAACCCAGCATTTTGAGCAGCTTGCCTTCGGTGAGGGCCTGTCTGACTTCTTCGACGATCGTTTTGACACGCTTTGGCTCAATGTGGTGAAGATGCCCCGTCATACGCAGGTTGCCATCTTGCTCCAGGTAGGTCATGTAAATGGCACATTTGGCGGCTGTGGCGGCCGCATCCAAAAACGCCCCGTGTCGATGTCCACTGGTTCGCATGGCACTGAAGGCGAGATAGAGCATGATCTGATCCATAGCACTGGGGCTAAGGAGCTTGATCAGATCGAGATCGTTTGTCATATTCAGGAACATTTATGGAAGAGTAAATACAGAATTGCTCTGAAAATTTACTGAGCCTGTTATTGGGGATACTGCTTTTTGCCGAGGGCTAAACAGTTGGCTCAGGGCAGTCAGAGATAGCAAAGCTAGCTTATCTGGGTCGTTTGCTCACAATTTTATCCCTAATCAATGTTATTAAATACGCTTTATGTAAAGTTCCCGATTTGATGAAGAATCAACCGAAAGCTACCCAAAAAGCAAAATGGAAGCGAACCTAGTTGATCAGGTGCTTCCACTGCCAGACAGCAAATTTTGAGCAAGAAATCCTGATGAGGGATTAGTTAGAAGGAACAGGGTCTAGACGATCCTGAAGAGGTTGTGTTTTGGCAGTGAATTGAAAGGAGTCTCTCAAGTCTCAACCTGGAGAAATTGGGGGTTACTTGCTCCTGAGTTGAATGAGCTAATGATCGAAGGCGATCGATCTTCAGCCACAAGAGAATCGTTAAGCCAACCTCACACTTTTGAGATTGAAATTGTTTTCTAGCCGACCGCTTCCTCGATGACAGAGCGGGCTGTTGTTGGAGGCAGGGCAGACACGAGCAGGAGCGCTGGCGATCGGGGTTCCCAATAATTGAGACTTGACCTGGTGAAAACCGATCGCAGCGGATGTAAGCAATAGACTGACCATCACAGAAGTTTGAAGGCGCATAAGAGTGAATCTGTTTCGGTGTACCTACTGCCAAATACAGACCCTCTACTGAGGCATCAGGACAAATCTATGTAGCCTTTATAAATTCAGTGGTCTTGCGTAAACGAAGTTGGACGGTGTGTATTTACCCCTCTGTGACAGGAGAATTACGTAAGGGCTTCCACGAGTAGCCAGCTCTCAGTGTAATTTAGCTTACCCAAAATTCTAAGTGTTTTCCCCGAAGTGAAATCTCTGAGTTGGCGATCGATCTCCGCATCCAATGTCACCAATTTCCAGGACTTGCTCGATTCGGGGGGATCTAGGGTCAGCGTGTAGTCCTGTTCGGCGTGGCGATGGAAGATGCCTGAGAAGGGTAAGGTGTGAGGCGTGAGGCGTGAGGCGTGGGGCGCGACTCCTTGCGGGTAGCTCAAAGCAATCGGGCAATCGCCAGTACTGGCATAGGATTCGGGAAAATCGAGGTAGTAGCGCTGCCATTTGAGCCAGTCGGGATGGTCAGGGGGCAGGTTGAAGAGAGGAACGACGGCGGCAGGGGCGATCGGGTCTTGTAGTAAGGCTTCCTGGAGCGATCGCACGGGGAGTTCTCTGGGCTGACAATTTTGTTCAATACACAAAGCGGCCGCCATTCCTGCGGCTTGTCCGATCGCCAATACGATCGGCTGAAGGCGAGTGGCTCCGTTGGCGATATGCGAGACAGAAATGTTTTTTTCACAAACTAGCAGTCCGTCTATCGTTTCGGGAACGAGACAGCCGTAAGGAAGCGTGAAGGGAGTGCCCGTCGAGCGGCCGCCCCAGCGAATCGATTTAGGGGTGAGGGGAATGTCACCACTGGGATAGTGATGGTCGTTGGCATAATTGCCGATCGCGATCGCCTGACACACATTTTCGGCAAATTCACAGCCTTGAGCGATCGTGACCAGAGGCAAGGGGGCGACCTGTCCCTTGGGCAAAATATCCTGTTCGCGCACGGTCACCAATCCGATGAGCCGTCTGCCTTCGCGGTAGTAGGGATGCAGGGCGTAGGCTCCGCTTGGGGAGGAGGGAGGAGGGAGGAGGGAGGAGGGAGGGGTGCGATCTTCTCCTTTGGGGGCGTGAGGGAAGATGTTTTCGGCGAGGCCGTAGTGCTGACCTAATTGAGATTGGATGAAGTGGGCAAAGCCTTGGGTGTGCCAGAGGGCTTCTTGGTGAAACTGTAATCGCTCTTCTGCACTGCCAATCAGCCTTTCGACTCCTTCGCCATAATCGTTGCCGCGAATTGGCCAGTTGATCATGAAGCGATCGCCCGGTAGCCGTCCGTAGTTCAAAAAGCTTTCGGCCCCATGATTGTCCCAGGCTCCCACAAATTTTTCTGGATTGTAGTGGGGCGGCGGTGGAATTTTGGGAGCGGCTTTGGCAAATTTTTGTAAAACGACGACCCAGGTAGGCGCTTGAATTGGATACCGCTGAGTGAGGGCATTGGGCGCAACCCCTAGCGGGTAACTCGACGCGACCCCTTGCGGGTAACTCGAAGAGATCGGCGCACTTGGTTCTTCCCATTCTGACTGCAACTCCCACCCCCAGCGATGCGGCACTTCTCCCAAAGCCAGCAAATCGCCCAGCTCAGTGCCGTCGAGAACGATTTTGGCAAAAATGGTTAAATTCTCAAACCGGATGCCTGTGATGCGATTTGCTTCAGCAGATATCTCTTTGAGACCTGCTTCAGCAGATGTCTCTTTGAGATTGCCCTGGCGCAAGACTTCCAGCGGCACCTGTCCTGAAATCCACTGTAGATTCGGCAGTTCGGACACCCAATCTGAGAAGATCTGTGCGCCAATTTGAGGATCGTAGGTGAAAAAACTCACCCAGGCGTTGTCTAATCCTTCGGGCTGTCGCTGCCGTAATTCCTGCAAAAATGCGCCCCAGATTCCCGTTTGAAAGGCTAACAATTCGTTGCCATCGGGAGCTGTCACGCCAGCGCTGGTGAGCATTCCTCCTAGCCAGCAAAACTCGCTCACCAAAATCGTCTTTGCGCCTCGTCGAGCAGATTGGATGGCGGCGGCCGTTCCTCCGGTTCCTCCTCCGACGATGAGAACCTCAGTTTCTAAAATTTGCATTCAGCGCCAAAACTCAAAACTTTATCAATTGCTAATGGTACAGTCACAATCGAAGGGTTTTGAAGGAATCGATCGATGAAGGCACAGGTGTTTCGTGGGGTTGACCAACTGAGTTACGAAGAAGTGCCGCTGCCCGAAGTTGGGGCGGATGAGGTGCTGGTGCAGGTGCGGGTTGTCGGTCTGTGTCAGTCAGATATCAAGAAAATTAAGTATCCGCTCTATGAGCCGCCGCGAATTTTTGGGCATGAAACGGCTGGAACGATCGCCGCCCTCGGTTCCGATATTCAGAAATGGCAAACGGGCGATCGGGTTGTGGTGCTTCATCACATTCCCTGTATGCACTGCGCTTATTGTCTGAATGAAAATTTCTCAATGTGCGATGTGTACAAAAATATCACCACAACGGCGGGGTTTGCTCCCAGTGGGGGCGGGTTTGCAGAATACGTCAAGGTTCCGGGTCACATTGTTCGGAATGGGGGACTAATTGAGATTCCTGATGACATTACGTTTGAGCAGGCCAGCTTTGTCGAGCCGACCAATTGTTGCCTAAAAGCGGTGAAAAAGGCGCAAATTTCTCCCGG
This sequence comes from Phormidesmis sp. 146-33, assembly GCF_052939515.1. Lineage (NCBI taxonomy): Bacteria > Bacillati > Cyanobacteriota > Cyanophyceae > Leptolyngbyales > Leptolyngbyaceae > Phormidesmis > Phormidesmis sp. 146-33. The sequence goes on along the minus strand of NZ_JBJPHU010000008.1, from coordinate 43,850 downwards.
TCAAACGGTTCTGATTACGGGGGCGGGGCCGATCGGACTCATGTTCATCATGTTGGTGAAGTATTTTGGGGCAAGGGCGATCGTTACAGATTTGATGCCGTCTCGCATTGAGAAAGCCTTGAGCGTAGGGGCGGATGCGGCGTTTGATGCTCGTGATGCTGACTTGCCCAACAAAGTGCAGGCGTTGACTCAAGGAATGGGCGTTGACACGAGTCTGCTGGCGGTTTCTAGCGATAAGGCGTTTTTTCAAGCGTTAGACTGCACTCGCAAAGGTGGCAAGATTCTCTTCTTTGCTGAGTTTCCCGATGAAGTTGAGATTCCGATCAATCCCAATGTTCTCTATCGGCGAGAGATTGATTTGATGGGCAGCTACAGTTCTTCGTATCGCGTTCAAGCATTGGCGGCAGATATTGTATTTAACCGTCGCATTGATGTGGATGCTTTGGTGAGCGATCGCTACCCCCTCAAGGATTTATCGCAAGCAGTCGATCGAGCCGTCAAGCCCACACCAGAAACCTACAAAATTTTGATCTATCCCTAAGCGATAATTCGACAAAATTTGTTTGCTGCGTCTGTAACCAAAGCGAATGATTTCATTGAATTGACGTTAGCAATACTCTGCAACATCTTCGCCGCAGTCATCTGCCAAATAGGAGAGCGATCGAAACCGCAGTCCGACGAGTTGTTCGTAAAGTGGATTGAGCTTGCACAACGGGGGAATGTGGACGATTTTGTGACCAAAGAGCTTGATGTCTCGCTCAAAGGGACACTGCGGCGGAATCATCTTGCACAAAAAGTGAGCCACCTTGGGATCATGAATCTCCATATTGTCTAACCACGCTCTCAAGGGATCGAGCAAGTCATCCGGGTGAGAAGCGCCTACTTGTGGCTGAGTTGAAGCGATCGTCGCGGCTTGAGGTTCAGATTGGGGAGGGGTGCGGTCGTTTAGAGTCAGCCGCAGGGTTTCTAAAATCTCAGTTGGGTACTGCAACGCCTGACAAAATTGATGCAGCAGATCATCTTCTTTAGAGGTGTAGGAGCCATCTGCCAGAGACACCATCACCGCCGTTCTGAGAAAATTTTCTGCCATTTTGGGGTCTTGTCCAAAGGCTGTAGACAACTCCTCTGACGTGACGGGCTGAAAGGCTCTTGCGTTTTCTTCGATCGTCAACTCGTGGTGAGTGATCGACGCAACTAGACGCTGTTCTGCTTGGTCAAAATCGCCATCTGCCCAGGCCAAACTCAGCAAAGCGTGTAACCAAACGGAAATTTGTGTGTCAGTGCAAAAAGCGGAAGTTTTTTCCATGTCTGTGAGCATCCTCACGCTCCGGGGTCTTTTTAAGGGATATCATAATTTGCCTGATTCATTTCTAAACTAGTTGTAGTCTGGAAAACTAGAACCTTTTGATCTGGTGAGAGTTGCTTATTTCAACGGTTTAGAAATGTTATACCGTTACTATGATTGGCAGCTTGAACCTCTGAAGTAGGTTTGTTTGGGGCTAGATAGACTTTACCTAAAGGATAACTTGTGGGCTTTCAAGAATTTCTTGTGTTTTTGCTGTCGATCGCCGCAGGCACGGGCGGACAGTTTTTTCTCAAAACGGGTGCCCTAAAGCTAGGTCGCGTCAGTTCTGGAAATTTCTTGAGTCATGTGCTGGGGATTGCGACCACGCCAGAATTGGTGATTGGGTTGTTTTTTTATGCGATCGGGGCTGTTCTCTACATTCTGCTGTTGACTCGTGTAAAGCTGAGTGTCCTCGGCCCGGCGGTGGCGTTGCAATATGTGTTTGCGGTGCTGATGGGCAGGTTTATTTTTGGGGAGTCGATTCCCATCAATCGTCTGGCTGGAATGGGTTTAATTATCGGTGGCGTGATTTTGCTCATTTCAAGAGATTGATTCCGGGTTTGTAGCATTGGGTTGCTTCAGAATTTTTGCTTCGTTGTTCAGGAGAAAGTCGAGCTAAAGTCGTCTGCCTGAAGTCTCGATCGCTCACACTTGATTTTGGTCGATCGCGCTTCGCAGTTGGGCTTCTAAGCTTTGGCGGCTAAATCCTAACTCTTCTAAAACTCGTACGCCTAAGCCTTGCCCTTCGAGCAAAAGTCCCAATAGCAGATGCTCGGTGCCGATGTAGGAATGCCCTAACTGTTTGGCTTGTCGGAGGGCAATTTCTAACGTCTCTTTGGCTCTGGGCGTAAACGGAATTTTGTCAGGAGTGCCTGATCCCCGTCCAATTTGGCGCTCGATCGCGGACTTCACCGTCTCTAGCTGCACTCCCGCCGATCGAAAGACTTCTGCAACCAGTCCTGTGTCGTCGGTCAGCAGTCCCACGAGAATTTGCTCAGTCCCCACATATCGATGTTTTAGTCGTCGCGATTCGGTTTGAGCAATCTCGATCGCCTGAATGGACTTCTCAGTCAATCGTTCAAATCCGGGCAGTTGGAGCCGCAGTTCGCTCAAAAAGGTTTGCACAGGTCGGAAAAAGTTGTCAAACATAGACCCTCGTGGATTGGATGAATTATCTGGTTGGGGTTGAGAAACTTCGGACTGCGAACAACCGTTGTAGAGAAAGGTCAGCAGGGACGAAACGGTTTCCACATTAGCGGCGTATCTGAGAAACTGACGATCGCGCTGCACAGTTACCAAGCCCTCTATCCGCAGCTTCTCTAAATGGTGAGACAGCGTGGAATTGGGGATTTTGAGTTGAGTTTGCAAATCGCCGACAGACACCTTTTCGGGATAGGCCGCCAACAAAAGCCGCATTACATCCAGCCGGGCCTCTGACCCCAGGGCGGCAAAAATATCCGCGTAACTAGCTGAATCCTGGTTTTCAGTCATTCTAGAATTATCGAAATAACCTGTATTTCTAGAATAGCCGAAATGAAGAAAGCGTCAAGGAGATTTTCTCAAAGTTCCTCAGAATCGGAGGGCAAAAGCGCCCAACAACGAAGCACAAAATAGAGCGAATTGGCCGTAAACTTGAGGTCGATCGGTTGCCTGAGAACGCGATCGACCCGCTCAATTTCCCCGGCTCGAATGGAACTGTTTGATCACCATCGTCAAGCCATCACCGCAGCAGAAGCCCCTCTTGCGGATCGAATGCGTCCTCAAACGCTGGATGAATTTGTCGGGCAGACGGCAATCATTGGTCAAGGGCGACTGTTGCGACGGGCGATTCAAGCCGATCAACTGACTTCACTCATCTTCTACGGGCCGCCTGGGACTGGGAAAACCACTCTGGCGCGGATCATCGCCAACACGACCAAAGCACACTTCATCGCTATCAATGCGGTTTTGGCGGGGGTTAAAGAAATTCGAGAAGCCATTTCTACCGCTCAAGAAAAACGCGGCCTCTACAATCAGCGCACCATTCTCTTTGTGGATGAAGTGCATCGGTTTAACAAATCTCAACAAGATGCGCTGTTGCCCTGGGTCGAAAATGGCACCGTGACCTTAATCGGAGCGACGACCGAGAATCCTTATTTTGAAGTCAACAAAGCGCTGGTGAGTCGATCGCGCCTCTTTCAACTCAAGCCATTAAATGAAGACGATTTGCGGCAGGTCATCGCCCAGACCTTAAAGAATGCTGAACGGGGATACGGCGACCCCTCGCGGGTATCACAAAGCGCACGCACCATTCAACTCGATACGGAGGCGCGAGATCATCTGGTCAATGTCGCCAACGGAGATGCTAGAGCCTTACTCAACGCGCTCGAACTCGCCGTCGAAACCACGCCACCCGACGCAACTGGGACGATTCACATTACCTTGTCGGTCGCTGAAGAATCGATTCAGCAAAGGGCCGTTCTCTACGACAAAGAAGGCGATGCTCACTTTGATACGATTAGCGCGTTTATCAAAAGTTTGCGCGGGTCAGACCCCGATGCGGCGCTGTACTGGCTGGCTCGAATGGTCTACGCCGGGGAAGATCCGAAGTTTATATTTCGACGAATGCTGATTTTGGCGAGCGAAGATGTGGGACTGGCCGACCCTAACGCGGTGGTGATTGTTCAGGCCTGTGCCGAAACCTTCGATCGCGTTGGAATGCCAGAAGGTCGCTATCCCCTTGCCCAGGCTGCCTTGTATCTGGCAAATGCGCCCAAATCGAATAGCGTCATGGGCTTTTTTGATGCGTTGGCGGCCGTCGAGCGAGAACGAGAATCTGAAGTGCCGCTCCATTTGCGAGATGCCAACCGCGACAAAGAAGGCTTTGGGCATGGGGCAGGCTATTTGTATCCGCACTCGTATCGAGAACACTGGGTTGCTCAACAGTATTTGCCCGGAAGTCTGCAAGGTCAGGTCTTTTATCAACCGAGCGATCGCGGCTTTGAGTCCACTATTCTCACCAAAGTCACTCGCCAACGAGAAGCACAACTCGCCGCTTTCGTAGAAGTCGCTGACACGCCTGAAGGCTTAACCACGAGTCCCACAAATTCCAGTCTCGATCGCTGGCTCCAGCGCACGCTCGGTCAAGTCGGTGAAAAATTGGCACGGGTGCGCGATCGAATTTTTGAACTAGCCGCCCCTCAGCGCCATCATTTGATTCTCGATCTGAATGCGGGTAGTGGACTGCTCACCTGGGAAGCTATTCGTCAAGTGCCCGAAGGCGGCGTTTATGCCTGTGTGCAAACTGAGAAGGACTACACCGCCCTGGTTGAACAAGCCCAAACCCTGGATGAGCTGTCGCGTCCGGTGATCGTGCGATCGCTCTCAGACTTAGAAGCCCCTCAAAATCCGCCCCATTTCGATCGCATTCTCGGCCGCAACGCTTTGCAATCCGCCTCTGATAAAGCGATCGTGCTGACTCAAATTGCCCGACTTTTGCAGCCTCAAGGCGTTCTGGTTCTAGCAGAATCGATTCCACGTCAGGCCCAACGGCTGTATCGATTATTGAATCCCACCTGGTTAGAGGCTGAGTTGCTCGATCGTCTGGCCCAAGCCGAAGAAGCCATTTACGCAGAGGCCTCTGACCCACGGGTGAACTGGGACACTGACGACTTACAGAGGTGGTTTGAGCAAGCAGAACTTAAGGTAGAAATGCATTTGACCCGATCGCTTACCGAAATTTACTTAACGGCGGACTTGTGCGATCGCTGGTTTGCGACCCATTCAACTCCGCCAACCTACGCTGATCGCCTTTCGCGCTACCTATCTCCCACCGAGATTTCTCAAATCAAAACCTTATTTACTCAAAGGCTGTGTCACCAAACCGTTGCCTGGGAAAGCACTTTGATGTGGAGCCGTGCCCATTTGTAGATTGGTAAAGAAATAGCCAGTGCAAGCTCTCTAGTAGAATAAACTACTCTAGTGCATCCGCTTAATCTAGGAAACATTTAAGCCAAATGGTTGAACTTTGTCGATTGAGTACCATGATTTAAATCACATTAAAACTCACACTAGAATACTGATCTCAATCACGTTAAACTCAATCACGTTAACGATTCTGATTAAACGATTCTGATCTTGACCCAACTCCACTCAGAGGCACACAGGACAATTTGACGATGACGGGCAAAAAGATTTTGATCGTTGAAGACGAAAGCGTGGTGGCACTCAATATTCAAGTGCGTCTTGAGGCTGCAAATTACTGTGTGGTGGGCGTTGCGGATTCGGATCAGACTGCCATGACGCTGGCGATCGCCACCCAGCCCGATCTGGTTTTGATGGACATCCGACTTAAGAGCGGTCAAAATGGCGTGAGCGTCGCCGAAAAAATTCGCAAACAGTCCGACGTTCCGATCGTTTATCTGACCGCCTACACAGACACTACGATTTTGCAAGAGGCGCAGCAGACAGAGCCGTACGGCTACATTCTCAAACCTTTTGACCCAGCAAATTTGTACAGCACGATCGAGATTGCGCTCAAAAAACATCAAGCTCACCAACAACTTCAAACGCTCAACCACGACTTAGAACAGCGCATTCACCAACAGACACAAGCGCTCAAACAGGTCAGGCAACAGTTAAAAGGAAAAGTCGCTGATCGCCAACACGCCGAAACTGCAACGCTAGAAGCCTCCGCCAAAGAACGAGAACTCAATGACTTGAAATCACGCTTTGTTACCACGGTTTCTCATGAATTTCGTACGCCGTTGTCGATCATGATGACCTCTGCGGAATTGCTAGAGCGAATGGGAAGCGCTTGTCCCGAAGATCGTCGAGTCACCTACCTACAAAAGATTCGAGAAGCGGTGCGATCGATGACGCGGATTTTGAGCGATATGCTCACCTTGGGCAAAGTCAAGTCAGAAAAGCTTGAATTCAATCCGACGTGGATCGAGTTGCGATCGTTTTGTCAAAAAATTATCTCTGATCTGCAATTAAGCGAAACGAGTTCTCCACCGATTCACGTTGAGATTTTGGGCGATCGTACCGAAGGGTTTTGGGATGAAGCGTTGTTGACGCTGATGCTGGTCAATTTGTTAAGCAATGCGGTCAAATATTCGCCCGATCGCACGCCTATTTCTCTATCGATTTGCTGTCCGATCGCTTCTGAGCCTGAGTTTGTGATGTTTCGTGTCCAAGATCACGGGATTGGCATTCCTCCCGAAGATTTACCGCGTTTATTTGAGTCCTTTCACCGCGCCCAAAATGTCGATACGATCGCAGGTGCCGGATTAGGACTGGCGATCGTGCAGCAGTGTGTCGAGCGTCATCAAGGTAACATCGTCGTCGAAAGCCAACTGGGACGAGGCACGATCGTCGAGGTGAAACTGCCCAGAGGCATTCTAAGGATCGCGAACTAAATAAGATCGTTTATTGCCAAGCGACTTCGCCTCCTAAATCCACGTGAATTCGACAGAGATTTTTCGCTTCGTGATTCAGCACTTTCGCCCCCCAACCCCCCAAAACTGGGGGACTTCCGGACAGGATTTTTTGCTCAAAGTCCCCAAAACTGGGGGATTTAGGGGGCTGCAACCCATTAAAACGAAGCCAAAATCAACTGACCAAGCATATCTAGAGAATTTCAGGTTAATAAACTCGCGTTCTAAGGAATGAGCATTAAATCATGTCGAGCCTTGTAGCCAACGGTTGAAATCCACGATCCTAAGTTCGTTCTAGCTCCCTTTTTTGACCAATTGCCAGCCCTGGAACGATCGCACTGTCTTGAGTTGGGGAGATTTTTGGGCGGCTAAGTTGGGATCGATCCAGGCATACTTGCCCGACTGAAGCGCGTTAGGCTGAGTGAAATTTTTGCCGAGTTTTGGCGTGTAGAAGTTGAGTAACAAAAAAGTTTTGCGACCGTCGCGATCGAGCTTTTCTGGCTGCACGACAAAGCTAACCGAATTGTTTTTTAGAACGGTCAGCACCTCCGATCGCTGCAAAAATTGCTTCAGGTCATGGGCGTAGTCTCCCCACAATCCCGTTCCTGTCAAGGCTGTCAGTCCGAGCCACGAGGCCAACAGCCACCCAGCCAGCCATTGTCGAGACGAGTTTGACAAGTTCGTTTGATGTCGTCTGAGCCAAACGATCGGCAAACTCAGCCACCCCAATCCGACAAAAAGGGTGACGATCGCGCCCAAATACACAACGTCAGACTTGAGTCCCGGAATCGTGATCAATCGCGTTAACACGACAAAACTCGTTCCTAGCAGGACGATCGCCAATCCGCCAATCATTAGATTCAGCCCATTCAATAACTGGTACTGTTTGCCTTTGCGATAGAGATAAACCAACCGATCTAGCGCGATTGCCGCCCACAATCCCACAAACGGCATAAGTTGGAGCGGGTAATAGTGCGTCTTGGTACCAAACAGCGTCAACTCGACAAACAGCAGCCCAGGAAAGCCGATCAGCAGCAGGCGTGAATGATTGGTTTGCAGCAACCGCCGTAATTCTAAATTCCGAAAGGCGAGAATCAATCCTGCTAAAGCAAAAAACACCCAGGGAAAGCCATTTGCGGGAATATTCCAGACGTAGTAAAACGGGCCGGCTCCCTGGTAAGTCTGACCTTTGAGATGAAACAGTTTGCCAAACAGTTCGTTGATCGGCAGTCTGCCATACTGAGCGATCGCCAACCCCAACCAGCCAACTACTGGAATCAGTCCCAACACGAGTCCCGCATACAGCCAGGGATTTGTCAGATGTCGATGTCGTCGCTGTTGTCCGATGAGATAAGGGAGAAGCGCGATCGCCGCCGGGACAATCATGAATCCTTTGATCAGAAATCCTAAGCCGAAGGTCGATCCAGCGAGAAGTGACCACAAAGGAGAGTGAGGCGTGAGGCGTGAGGCGTGAGGAGGTTCTGAAGTAGACTGTCTGCTGCTTTCGCTTTCGAGGAGTGCCCAGATACCAATGAGTTCAATACAAACCAGGACTGAATCTTGAGTTGCCAAGCGTCCGTACTGCACCACCAAGGGAATCACGCTGAAAATGGCCGCTCCCAACCAGGCGAGACGGGGACTCAGCAAGTGACAGCCAATTCGATAAGTCAGTAAAACGCTGAGAATATAAGCGATCGCGCTGGGCAATCGAGCCGACCCTTCACTCACGCCAAACAGCATATAACAAACCGCTATCAGCCATTGAATGCCGATCGTGCGATCGAACCCCGGATTGCCACCCCACTGCACCGTCACCCAATCACCCGTCTGCAAAATCGCCCGCGCCTGAGTCGCATAAATCCCCTCATCGTGAGCCATCAAGCTCTGTTGACCACTTCGGAATAGAACGAGAGGCAGCGCCCAGAGGAGGAGGGTGAGGTAGGGAAGAAGGGATGAGGGGTTGTCTTCGACACGCTTCGCGAGAGGGATGAGGGATGAAGCAGGAAATGAGAGTTTCATACAGGGGCTTGTGTCCGCAAACTCTGATCAGATGACTCTACCTCAAAACTCCCCACACCTCACACTTCACTCTTTACTCCTCACTCCTTACTTCCCAAAGACCGCACCGAGCGATCGCCCAATATTTTGCGGTTGCATTGAGTCCATTGCTGCGGTGGGTTCGTAGCCACAATGCACCATGCAGTCTGCACATTTGGGGTTGCCGCTGGCTCGACCGTAGTGGCTCCAGTCAGTTTTGTCGATGAGTTCCTGGTAGCTGGAATAGTGACCTTCGTTTAACAAGTAACAGGGCTTTTGCCAGCCTAAAACGCTGTAGCTGGGCATTCCCCAGGGTGTGCATTCGTAGTCTTTTTCGCCTGTAAGAAAGTCTAAAAACAGCGGGTTGGCGTTAAAGTTCCAGTTTTTTTTGCCTGCGGTGTAGGGAGCTAAAATTTCTCGAAACAGGGCGCGCGTCTGATCACGAGTTAGAAAATGCTCCTGGTCGGGGGCCCATTCGTAGCTGTAACCGGGAGAAATCATCATGCCGTCGATGCCCAGCGTCGTCAGATAGTCGAAAAACTCCTGCATTTCCTGGACTTTTGCGCCGTCAAAAATGGTCGTATTCGTCGTCACCCGGAAGCCTCTCGCTTTGGCTGCCTTGATCGCTTTCACCGCCGTATCAAAAATGCCCTTGCGATCGACACACTTATCATGCCATTCGCGCATCCCGTCTAAGTGAACGCTAAACGTTAGATAGGGAGAGGGCTGAAACTTATCGAGACTCTTTTCTAACAAAATGCCGTTGGTGCAGAGATAAACAAATTTTTTGCGATCGACCAGTCCCCGCACGATCTGATCGATTTGGGGATGCAGCAGCGGTTCGCCCCCCGGAATTGCTACCACAGGCGCACCACATTCTTCGACCGCCGCAAAGCACTGTTCTGGGGTCAGATTTTGCTTGAGAATGTCGGTCGGATGCTGAATTTTGCCACACCCTGAGCAAGCCAGATTGCAGCGAAACAAGGGTTCTAACATCAGCGTCAGCGGAAAGTGTTTTTTGCCTTTCAGCCGTTGCATGACTAGATACTTGCCAATCTCGATCGCTTGCTGTAATTGAATCGCCATGATGTTCTCCTCACAAGATAGGGATGAGGGGTTGTCTTCGATGATCTGTTCCCCCTTTGGGGGTAATACGCTTCGCAGAGGGATGAGGGATGAAGCTTTGATTTAAGCCTGGTTCATTTCTCATTTCTGATCTGTGTAACCCCTTGATATAAACCAGTTTACGGCATCCTTTAAGGCGACGGGGATGGGGGTTTGTGGGAGTCCCAGTTCGACGATCGCCTTTCTCGGATCGTAGTACATCGGATGCTGAGACATCTTCACCCCCTCGATCGGGACTGAGGGCGATTTGCCCAGCGGTGCAAGCAGGCGTTCATCAATCCAGGCGACGCTGAGGGGAATCCAGATGGGAATCGATCGAGCCGGGGCCGGAATTCCGGTAATTTGACTCAGTTCGTCTAACAGTTGTTTGAGGGTGAGATTTTGGTTGCCGAGAATGTAGCGATCGCCCGTCTTCCCTTTTTGCAAGGCTAATAAATGCCCTTTGGCGACATCCTGGACGTGAATAAAATTTAAGCCAGTATCGACGTAGGCAGGCATTTGTCGTCTCAAAAATCGCAGAATAATATCCCCCGTCGGCGTAGGTTTGACATCCCACGGGCCGATCGGACTGCTTGGGTTGACAATCACGATATCCTGTCCAGCTTGAATCGCTTTGATGGCTTCCTGTTCGGCCAGATATTTGGATTTTTTGTAGTACCCGACTAGCTTTTCGACGGGCGACTGATGCGTTTCGTCTACAGGCTGATGATCAGAACCAACCCCGATCGCCGCCACCGAACTCGTATAAACGGTGCGTTCAACTTTTGCCTGACGAGCCGCCGCCAACACATTGCGCGTTCCCAAGACGTTGTTTTGAATCAGACGATCGCGATCCCGTTGCCAGAGAGAATAGTGCGCCGCCACATGGAACACACATTCGCATCCCCGCATTTTTTCATCCAGGTTAGGATCGTTGAGATCTCCTTTAACGATTTCAACATCAAGACCCTGCAAATTATTCAATGGACTCTGATCTCGCACCAGCGATCGGACGGTATGCCCTTCGTCCAACAGCAGTCGGATCAGATTTGCGCCGACAAAGCCCGTTCCACCCGTGACAAACGCTTTCATCTGTGAATTTCATCTCCAACATACAAAGCCTGCGAGTTTGGAGCAGTCGCACTTTTTAGCTTCTAAAATTCAAGTAGACCCGCTTCAAGATTCGGTTTGAGAGATCACCCGACCTATCCTTCATCACGCATCAGGAGCCTGGATCATGATACATCGTTCTCACCAACTCGCAGTTTTTGGGTTGACGCTAATAGGTGCCGCGATCGTCTATGCAGAAGGGGTTTATGCGCGTCCCTCTGTCGTTTCTGATCTGGGTTCATCCTCTAAAGCCAATCAACTCACCGTCTCAGAACAAACGATCGGAGTCGGCTGGCAAATCATTGCACCCACGAGTGTAGGAACGCTCAGAACCCCCATCAAACAGTGTCAAGCGATCGCAAATGCCACCCCTTCAAACACCTGTGCAAGACTCGTGCGCGATCCCAACCCAACCTCACAACTTCAGCAGAGGTTCAACACGCGGCCCTCTCAGCAGACCGTCAACTTGTTTCCGATCGACCCGCTGCCCGCATCTGTCCGGTTCCTCAATATCACTTCGCCCTAAATAGACGTGAATTCGATGAAATTCCTCGCTGTAGCGATCACTCTAGGCAGCCCCCTAAATCCCCCAAGTTTGGGGGACTTTGAGCAAGAAATCCTGTCCGAAAGTCCCCCAGATTTGGGGGGTTGGGGGGCAGAAGCGTTAAATACCGAAGCGAAAAAACTCTATCGAATTCACGTTAAATAGGTAGCAATTTGTAGCGATTGTCTTGAAAGTCAAGAGGGAGAGCCAACATCTCTCAACACACCCTACGCAATGGTCGGTTTTATGAAATCCACAACCCTCAGATTCTCTCATTGCTCTTAATTAGAGCGTCCCGATCGCTGCCGCATCTGTTGCTGTAGACCTAAAGCAGGTTGATAGTTGGGTTGAATTTGAACTGCTTTATCAACCGAGACGATCGCTTCATCAAATCGACGCAGATTCCAGAGTGCAACTCCCCGACTATTCCAGGCTTCGACCAAATCAGGCTTTCTGCGCGTCGCTTGATCAAACGCGGCCAACGCCTCAGCCGGACGATTAAGCTGTAATAGCGCAGTTCCTTTATTGTTCCAGGCTTCTGCCAAATCGGGTTTTAGAGTCGTTGCCCGATCGTAGAGCGCCAATGCCTGCTGATCTTGCTCCTGGCGATCAAGAGAATATCCCTTACTCCACAACGCCTCTGCATAATTAGGATTTAACTTTAGTGCCACATTACAGGCTGCGATCGCCTCTGTAAATTTCTCTAACACGTTCAAGCTATAGCATCTCCCCCAATGTGCTTCTGGAGACTTTGCGTTAAGTGCGATCGCTTGCTTGTAAACGTCTAATGCCTGTGCAAATTGCTTTCGCTCTCGCAACTGATTGGCCTGGGTTAGTAGCGTGGCTGCTTGAGCGATCGGATCGGGAGAAGGCGACACAACTGCACGAGACACCTGGGCGCTAGAGGACGACTGGCTAATGGGTTGAGGAGAAGGCGAGGGCTTGACGAAGACAACCAATCCCCCAAGAACGGCTAACCCGGCGAGAGATAGCATTCGTGTTCTAGGCTCCAGTCGCTTTAGCTGTGTCAGCGTAGACAGCCAGACTGTATTAAGGGCCGTCAAAGGTTCAGAAGACAAAGGTTCGGGATGAGGAACTTCTACTTCTTGACCAACGGGTTGCTGACGAGGAGACGGCGGGTGATGTGGAATAGTATCCGCTTGCTTCTCATGGTTGATCGTGGAATCTTGAGTCGGCGGAGTTGAAATGGACAAAGAATTTGCGGATGGGATCGCCAACTGCTCGATCGCCACCAGCGCTTCTGCGGCCTGTGTGTACCGGGTACGAAAGTCATAGCGAATCATTTTGTCCAAAACCGCCGCAAACGCTTCACTCACCTGAGTTGCCTGATCTCGCCATTGAATTTCGCTGGTGTATGGGTCATCAACGAGAGATTTGGGTGAAACGCCTGTCAATGCCTGAATTCCCAACATCCCAACGGCATACACATCGCTACTAAAGCGGGGAGTTCCGGCGAATTGCTCATTGGGCATGTAGCCCGGAGTGCCGATCGCAATCGTCTGGGTTGCGCCTGAATTAGAGTAAGTGAATTGAGTCGCTACTTGCTTGACGGCTCCAAAATCAATTAAGACGATCCGACGATCGTGACGGCGGCGCATTAGATTAGCAGGTTTGATATCGCGGTGAATCACATTCTGCTGATGCACAAAGGTCAATACGCTGAGAAGATCCCGCAAGAGGGCAATGACCTGAGATTCTGCCCAGGGCTGTCCGTTGATCAACTCTTTGGTCAGAGGCTCCCCCACGACTAGCTCTTGAGCGAGATAAAACTCTTGTTCATGCTCAAAGTGTGCCAGCAGACGAGGAATTTGGTCGTGACTTCCAAGCTGATAGAGCGCTTGAGCTTCTGCATCAAACAATCGTTTAGCCGTTTGCAGGCTTTCTACGTCAGAAAACTGAGGCTGGAGGCGCTTGAGGACACAATGGGGGTTGCCAGGCAGGTGAAGATCGGCCGCGATAAAAGTCTGACCAAAGCCGCCTGCGCCCAACTGCTCAATCAGCTTGTAGCGGCCGCCTAAAAGGGGTTCAGGTGTTTCTGATTGGGAGGAACGAAAGAAGCTCACAGACTTATCTATCCTGCTATTGAGTGCCTTCTTGACTCTTTATTCATTAAGCGATGGGATCAGGTAGATGCGTTGGAACTTGGCGATCGAACTATACCCTCAAGTCTATAGATGCTGGATCGGGGGTACAAAGTTCCCATAGTAAGGATTGACCCATTCTAGACTTATGAAAGTAGTTGTATCAAATGGGGCGGGAACGGATGGTTATGAGCAAACTGTCCACGCGCCAGATATTCCAGTTCTTCGGGGGTCGATCGCCGTCCTAGCAGTTGATTGCGATGAGGCTGACGACCAAACCGAGCAAGCACCTCTCGATGTCTACGAGCCTGAGCCGCCGAAAACTCCAACAGCGATCGATGGTCTGGGGGTGCCTCTTTGACAAGCTCATCTGCAAGCTCGATCGCCCACTCTAAGTGATTGAGATTCTCAGAATGACCCAGTGGCATTAAGAAAAAAGTTTTCTCCCAGGGAGTTTCTAGTGCTGTGTAGTGCCCTAAATGGATGCCGTCGATCGCCAGTTTGCAAGCCTTCGAGTCCTGTGCAAATGCTTGAGCCGTTCCCCGATAGAGCGATCGTGAGAACTGATCCAGAATAAGAATCAGCGCCAATTGTGATCGAGGCTCACCCGCCCAATCATCCAGTTCGCCCTGAGTCGCTTGCTGCATGAGAGATGAAAACCGCTCGATAATCTCAGCATCTCCACCGCCCCGAAACCACCAGGCCCACTGACGAACGATCGAGGCTTGATCGCGAGTAAATTCATTGGGAAACCAGAACTGTAAAACTTCTTGTGATCTGTGAGCTTGCTCAAGTGAGTGTTTCTGAATTTTGTTAAGCGTGTTGTCAGACATTGATGATTCTCCCTGAGTCACCTGATTGACTATTTGGGCAAAAATTGATTTCAGTCATTGCGATCGTCCGCCAAATTTGATGGCAGTATTTTGTTTGCCAAAGCTGTGCTAATGCCAAGCTCTGATTGTTCAGGTGTAGTTCCTTGTTTTTTCTGGGTGATGGCCTGGTTGATAAATGCTGAAAAAGATCGGGTCTCAAAGAGCAGTGAGTCTTGTTTATTTGGTCTCTGATAGCATGATGCTAAGGTACAGATTTGGCACATTGTCAGTCTCCTCCTGGCGCGGAATGGCGAAAATAACGGTTCAGTCAGGTGTAGATGAGTGAATGGTGAATCAGTGAACGAGCCACCCATCTACACGGCACAAAACTTTTGCCATGACGCACTAATGCTTCTGAGCAATGTAATAGTCATTTATAAAGTCATGGTCGAGTTGCTTAATTTCTACCTTGGCGAATCCTGCTTCTGTAAGCATCTCTAGTGCCTTTTCTTTCCCCCACATTGTGCCTAGTCCCATGCCACCTGTTGCTAGAGAAACCGTCATGCAGTGCAGACAAGAGATGGTGTAGAGCCAGGGTGCAGCTAGATGATCGAGATTGTCATGAACTTGACTAGCAGCCCGAATATCCTGCATCAAATAAATTCCGCCAGAGCGTAACGCCTGATGAATGCCACGCAACACGCGATCGGGGTGTGCCTGATCATGAACGGCATCAAAGGTACAAATCAAGTCGTACCGTTCTACTTCGTCCAGGTTTGCCGCATCTTTAACTTGAAACTGAGTATTGATTAACCCCCGATCATGGGCTTCGGACTGGGCGATCGCGATCGCTTCTTCAGAAAAGTCATACCCCGCAAAGCGACTGTTCGGAAATTGCTGGGCCATCGCATTGATCGCACGACCACTCCCACAACCGACATCCAGAACATTAATCCCCTTTTCTAGAGCGGCTGTTAAACCGGGAACCATCGGGAGAATTGCTTCTTGTAAAGCCGTAACTACGGTCTGCCCGCTATCTTCTGCCATCACTTCATGGAAGCGCTTGTAAGCAGAGTAGGGAACGCCCCCGCCCTTGTAGAAGCAGTCAATTACCTGATCTTCAACCGTTGCCATCAATGGAACAAATTGAGCTGCGACAGCCATGTTATTGGGATTGGCAGATCGCGTCAAGAATGCAGCGTGTTCGGCAGGCAAGGAGTAAGCGCTTGCGATCGGGTCGTAGTCCACAAAACGCCCTGTCACCATCGAAGCTAACCATTCCCGCACATATCGCTCGTTTAATCCGGCGGCATCGGCAATTTGTTGACTTGTGGCAGGTGGCAGATTAGCCAACGTATCAAACAATCCAGTACGGTGCCCGATCGAGGTCATGATAGCGATCGCACCACTATTTAAGATGTCTAGCATTCGTCCAGCGAACGCTTCTGATTTTTCTTGATTAAAGTTTGCTGAGTTGAGAGTTTGCATGATTGTCATCCTGATGACGTTAGGGTTGTTTTCAGATACCCCTCTAAGCTGGAGTTTTCTGAACAAGCTGGTAGGTCTGAGTCTGTAGGTTCCCACCCTGTGAAAGGTGCATTCAGACCAATAGCAAGCAGGCTTTACAGATCGTGACAGGACGATAATTGGAGTAAAAAATTCGTGGCTCTAGTCATGGACTTAAAGACTGCTCTGTGCCTTGCTTTTGATTACACGTTCATTGAGTGTGTTTTATGCGGGTGAGGCGTGAGGAAAGTGAACTCAACTCAAAACTCCCTAGAATCTCCGGGCAGACGGTGGCAAAATGGTCTGTACTCATTTTCGTTAGTTGAGAAACTTTATGACGATTTCTCCCACGCTACAAAACGCCCTTGCGCTCGGTCGTGCCCTCAAGATTATCAGTGGCTTAAATAACTTTGATGCCGATCGCGTCGCTGCTGTTGTGAGAGCGGCCGATCGCGGAGGTGCCACGTTTGTCGATATTGCTGCTGACTCTGATCTGGTGCGGATGGCTAAACAGCTTACAAACCTGCCCATCTGCGTTTCTGCGGTCGATCCTGATTTGTTGGTCACGGCTGTCAATGCGGGAGCCGACCTGATCGAAATCGGTAACTTTGATAGCTTTTATGCCCAAGGTCGTCGATTTGAAGCCGAAGAAGTGCTGGCATTAACTCAAGAAACTCGTGCATTATTGCCGACGATCGCCCTTTCGGTCACCGTGCCCCACATTTTGCCGCTCGATCAACAAGTTCACTTAGCCGAAGCGTTGGTCAAAGCCGGAGCCGACATCATCCAAACCGAAGGCGGCACCAGCAGCGAACCGACCCACTCTGGCGTATTGGGACTGATCGAGAAAGCCGCTCCTACGTTGGCTGCTGCCTATGAGATTTCTCGCGCGGTGACGGTTCCTGTCCTCTGTGCCTCTGGATTGTCGAGTGTGACGGCTCCCTTGGCGATCGCTGCGGGTGCTTCTGGCGTTGGGGTCGGATCTGCGGTCAACAAACTCGATAGCGAAGTGGCAATGATTGCGGTCGTTCGTAGTCTAGTCGAGGCGTTGGCAGTCAGTCCGATCAAAGTTAGATAACGATACGGCCTTGGGATCATCGATCGCGTGAATCCAATAAAACCACTTCGGTCACAGCTTCAGAAATGCCCCCTTAAATCCTCCACCCGTGAGAGACTTTAAACTAAAAATCTTGTCTTAAAGTCCCCCAGAATTGGGGGGTTGGGGGGCAGAAGCCGTAAACACCGCAGCGAAAAAGCTCATCGAATTCACGCTAAATCCAGTGGTTGACGACTGCCTGATAAAGCGCCTGATAGCGAGTCTTTGCCTTCAGTTTTGAGAGAACGTTGTTCATATGAAATTTGATCGTACTCTCGCTGATGTGTAGTTCTTGAGCAATCTCTCGATCGCGCATTCCCTGAGCTAACCGGGTCATAATTTCCTGCTCACGATCGGACAGTCCTTGAGTTTCTGGCTGCTCGACTCCCCAGGGTTTGCCTTGAAGAACGGACTCGATCGCTTCGCGTAACTGCCCCGGACTGATCGATAAATCGAGGGTTGCTTTCACATTTTGAGGGGTTGGTTGACCAGAAGCAATCCATAAAACACAGTCGGCGGGATGAATTTGTTCTAAATCATCGGTTAGTAACGGAATCGCTGAGTCAGAAGACGTTGAAACGCTTAATCCAGCTAAATAAGACAACTGAGTGAATGCTAATTGTAAAACCGACGATCGACACTGAATTCGGATTCGCGAACCCAGCACACAGT
The DNA here is from genome assembly GCF_052939515.1 of Phormidesmis sp. 146-33. Taxonomy (NCBI): domain Bacteria; kingdom Bacillati; phylum Cyanobacteriota; class Cyanophyceae; order Leptolyngbyales; family Leptolyngbyaceae; genus Phormidesmis; species Phormidesmis sp. 146-33. The sequence continues at coordinate 26,105 of NZ_JBJPHU010000008.1, read as the reverse complement.
TGGGATAAGGCACCATCAACAAAACTTGAATTGCTTTTTGACTAACTGTTTGAAGGCTGAGAGTTCCGCCCAGACAGGATGTTACAAACAGCAGTTCGTCAAACGCAGAGACCATTTCTGGCGATCGCTCTCCCGAAATCATCGCCTCTAATGAGATACGATCGTCTCCATAGGTCAGCCGACAATAAATGCACTGTTTTTGTCCGAGAAGTTCAGTCGCTCTGAGAAACAGATTCATCAACGGGGTTGTCAGCGATCGCTCAGTCCCCACCAACATCAGACGGGTCGTTTGCAGCAGATCAGACAACTGCTCAGACAGCGGCGCACGAGTAGAAGATTGGGGAATTTGCTGTTTTTGTTGTTGATACAGAAGCGCATTCTCTAAGGCAACCGTCACCGTCGTACATAGCCCCTGCAAAACTTCTAGAAATTCGGGCTGCATCATCTGCTGACTAAAGACCGCCAACACGCCGACCACCTTGCCGTTTGCCGCCAGCGGATAACCCGCAAATCCCCGAATTTTGTGCGCGATCGCCCACTCCCGATCCTTGACCCAGGTTTCTTCGGCTAGCTGATTACTCAAAAAAGGAATGCAGTGCTGTGCGATTTTGCCCACTTTGAAGGCCCCCATCGGCACCCTGGCAAAGGCTCCATCCAGTCGCGTATACACTCCCGAAGAAGCGACTAGTCTGAGCATGGTGCGATCGGGTTCCACAATCCAAATCCGCGCAAACGCACAGCCAAACTTTTCGACTAGCCCCTCGGTGACTTGACGAGCGATCGTTTCAGGTTCCAAACAGCCACTCAGACTTTGAGCAATCTCATTGCCCTGCTGTAGCTCAAACAAAAGCCGGGCCGAATCCAAAAATCCAGAATTTAGCTCAGACACGGGGATTGTCTTGTGGGATCGTCATAGTGTATTCAGGCGCAGTTTGTGAATTAATGTTGTACTCTCCATTACAAGAAGAAGAATTCTGGCAATTTCTAAAAAAGAATTTACAGACAGCCTTTCTCTATCAAGTCGTCATGAAGACCCATATTCTTATTCTCCCTGCTTCTTAATGTGAATTCGATGGGAGTTTTTCCGCTCCGTTGTTCACGGCTTTTGCCCCCCAACCCCCCAATTTTGGGGGACTTTAAGAGAGGAATTCTGTTCAAAGTCCCTCACCCGTGGGGGATTTAGGGGGCGTTCCTGGATCTAAAAGCGAAGCGAAGCGTTCATCGAACTGACGTTACTTAGAAAGGGGCAAAAAAATTGAACAGCGAAGCGAAAAAACTTCACCAACTTAACATTTTTTACTTACCGCTTCTGGTGGATTTGGAGGCACAGTCTAGAGATGCCCCTTAATTCCCCTTCAACAGGGACGTTGATCAGAAAGTTGCACATTGCCTACTAATTCAATTCACTATCTTAATCACCTTGCACGATCCGATACTCGATCGCTTTCTTTACCTTCTCAAGTGGTAATCCCATTTCTTGGCTAATTTGTCTCTCGATTTGGGCAGGCTGCGTCGTCAAAAATTCGTACTCCAGCACCTTCAATTTTGAATGAGTCGTTTGCACCCTGACCCTGGAAATGCCCCGACTGGGAGCGATCGTCGCCTGCATCGATAACACCTTGATTCTCGCCTCTTGAGAATTAACTGACAGAGCCTTGTCGAATCCCGAAGAGCGGCTCACCACCCAATCCATAATCAATCCACTTCCTGACCAGGCCAACAAACCCAGCACAGGCAACAAGAGCCAAAATTCTAGCCCCAAAGACCGAAACACTTTGAACCAGGAGTAGCGAGGCATGAAATCACCACGAAAGTCCGATGAATAATGGGGCAGTGCTATAGGATGGGAAAAACAAATCTGCAAGCGGCATGTTGATCTTACTCGCTGAAGACGACCCGGCACAATTGGAACCCCTCCGCACGGCCCTGTCAAAAGTCGGTCACGCGGTCGATGCGGTCGAAGATGGAGAAACGGCGCAATGGCTGATTTCTGACCGCAATTATGACTTGCTGATATTAGATTGGATGTTGCCCAAAGTGAGTGGTCTCGATCTCTGTCGCCATTATCGTCGAGTCGGCAAAACTGCTCCCGTCTTGATGTTGACAGCCAAAGACACAACCTCCGACAAAGTAGCAGGACTGGACGCAGGAGCCGATGATTATCTGGTGAAGCCGATCGATGTGATCGAGTTGTTAGCCAGAGTTCGGGCACTGGGACGACGATCGCCGCTCTGGAAAGGAGACACCCTGAGCTTAGGAGAGTTGCAGCTTCATTTGACCAATCTAACGATCGAGCATCACGCTCTCACAACTCAGCTATCCGGGCGCGAATTTCAGCTTATGGAATATCTAATGCGTCACCCTCGCCAGGTGTTGTCTCACGAACAGATCGAGCAGGCACTTTGGGGATGGGGCAGTCAGCCAGAAAGTAATGCTGTGACGACGCTCGTCCGCAGACTTCGGCAACGATTGCAGGCGGTGGGCGCAAAAGATTGGCTAGAAACGGTGTATGGGGTAGGCTACCGTCTGAGTGATGATTAGCTAAAACGAAATAAGCTTTGTCTTAAAGTTCCCCAGAGGTGGGAGGCAGACGCTTGACCACGCAGCGGAAAGACTTTGTTGAATTTACGCTAAAACGAAGGGGGCCGTCAGATCAAAAAATCACTTTTCAATTCAATTACTTGAAGTCACACATTTTTGATGTTCGATCGCAGTCGCCGAAATCTTGCTTATTGGTTTGCTTTCTCAATGGGGAGCATTCTGATTGTCTTTGCGGGGGTGGGCTATTCTCTAGCCGTGAAGGAGCAGCTTAAGGCGTTTGATGGGTCGCTGTATAAAAGAAGTCAGGCGATCGCGGATCAACTGCTAGGTGCGTCAGACCCAATCCCTCCAGAAATGCCGCTGTGGGAAGACAAACCCAAGCTCAATCCAGATTTGCTTTACATTCGATTTTATGACCCAACAGGGCGGCTAATACGAGCTTTGGGCGATCGAGGAACTGGGCAACTAGACACGATCGCGGGCTATCAAACGCTGCAACGGTGGAAATATCGTAATGGGTCATTCACCAAGCCAGAATGGTTACGACAAATCACGATCCCGGTACGGCGCAACAAACAGCCGATCGGGTATCTGCAAGTAGCCGCCTCGCTGACTCCGCTGCGTCAAAGTTTGAATGAGGCGCGATTTTTTTTGATGTTGGGCGTGCCGATGACGTTGGGTGTGATTGGGTTAACAGGCTGGTTTTTGGGTGGATTGGCCATGCAGCCGACACGACGATCGTATGAACAATTACAGCGTTTTACCGCCGATGCCTCTCATGAATTACGCGCCCCGGTTGCGGCAGTGTTAAGTAATGCTCAAGTCGGATTGATGCCGCCCGAAGATTCGCAAGAACAACACTTGAGGTTACAGAATATTGTCGAGATTGCGAAATCGATGAGTACGCTGATTGGCAACTTGTTATTTCTCTCGCGCAATGAAGGACAATTAAATCCGACAACGCTACAGACAATTGATCTGGTTGAAATGGTGCGATCGCTGATTCCAACTTATACAACGCAAGCAGACACCCAACAACTCACGTTCACAACACAGCTTCCTGATCAGCCAATTTTGCTCAAAGCTGACGCAGAACTGCTCAAACAAGCCGTCGTCAATCTGCTCAACAATGCCTTCAAATATACGCCTGCTGAGGGCACGATTCAGCTACGAGTTTTGGCTCCATCGAGTCGGGCGATCGTTCAGGTTGAAGACAGCGGCATTGGCATTCCGGTTGAAGATTTGCCTCATGTGTTTGAGCGATTTTATCGAGTGGATATGGCGCGATCGCGGCAAACGGGAGGGTTTGGATTGGGGTTAGCGATCGCACAACAAATCGTCCAGGCGCACCGAGGTCAAATCACCGCTACTAGCACTCCGGGCAAAGGTTCGACCTTTCAGATTGAGTTGCCGCTACGATCGCCCTTGAGAACTGCCAAGCCAGCGATCGATCTTTCTTAAGGAACGCGAGTTTATTAACCTGAGATTCTCTAAATATGCTTGGTCAGCTAATTTTGGCTTCGTTTCAATGGGTTGCAGCCCCCTAAATCCCCCAAATTTGGGGGACTTTGAAGCTCAAACCCGTTTTGCAATTCCAGAATTTCTTGATCTCAAAGTCCCCCAGAATGGGGGATTTAGGGGGCGAAGTCGCTTGGCAATAAACGATCTTATTTAATTCACGATCCTAAATCGCTCTTTCTTAAGGTCAAGAGTTCTTGTTTAGAGTCGTCCCTGATGGAGGCTTTAGGATTAAAAAACGCGAGGCGAACAATTTCATCAAATTCAGCTTCTCTTAGAATTGGAGACATACGGAATTTTACATTCATCTCAAACAACTCATTTGGGTGCTGCCAGTCTCAGGGCCTCTACTACAGGGTTTACTCAGTGTGACATTTCTTTGTCATATTCATTCGCCACACTAAAGAAAGCAAGAAATTAAGTTAATCGTTGGTGGACGGCTTTCTTGGCTGGTGAGGAGGACATTTTTTACAGGCTCGACATCCCTTCTTTTCTGGAACTCAACAATGGCTGCTAATCTTTTACAAAAATCGATCGTTTCGCTCTCTCTCGTTTCAGTCGGCGCAATGACAGCCGTTTTGGGGTCACACCTCGCCCCAACCAATGCCGGACAATCTCAGCCGCTAGTCGCTCAACTTCCGGCAATTCCGGGAAATGACACCAATTTCATCTCAAATGCGGTGGATAAGACCGGGCCGGCTGTCGTTCGGATTAATTCTTCGCGCACGGCGCGCAGTCGATCGGCTCAAGGGCGACAGTCTCGTGGCACTGGATCAGGCTTCATCATCAAATCGGATGGACTGATTATGACTAACGCCCATGTAGTCGATGGGGCAACCAGCGTAACGGTGACGCTTAGAGACGGACGTGAGTTTGCGGGGCGCGTTTTGGGAGAAGACCGACTGACGGATGTAGCTGTGGTCAAAATCCAAGCAAACAATCTGCCAACCGTTGGGCTGGGCAACTCAGATCAACTCAAACCAGGAGAATGGGCGATCGCTATCGGTAATCCACTCGGACTCGACAACACCGTGACGGCTGGCATCATCAGTGGGACGGGGCGATCAAGCAGCGAAATTGGATCTCCCGATCGGCGAGTCAGCTTTATTCAGACCGATGCGGCGATCAATCCGGGCAACTCAGGCGGCCCCTTGTTGAATCAGCGCGGTGAAGTGATTGGCATGAATACGGCAATTATCGGTGGCGCTCAAGGGTTGGGGTTTGCCATTCCGATCAATCGCGCTCAACAAATTGCAAACCAACTGATTGCCAAAGGTGGCGTTGACCATCCTTATTTGGGCGTTCAGATGACGGATCTCAGCCCTGCTAATCGAGATGAGTTAAACCGCAATCCTGAGTTAGGAATCAGAGTGCAAGTCGATCGCGGAGTGTTGATCGTCGATGTCGCCCAAAACTCTCCTGCTGCCAGAGCCGGACTCAGAAAAGGAGATGTGATTTTGGCCGTCAATGGTCAATCGGTCAAAGCGTCTAACGAGGTGCAGCAAGCGGTTGAGAGAAGTACGATCGGGTCTGATCTCGCGGTGGAGGTCAATCGGTCAGGTCAAACTGTAAAGCTTGCAGTCAAGCCCGGTGCATATCCTGTCAGCGAACGTTAATTAATTAGAGATTGGGAATGGATCATGAGCAGCATCAGGAGCAATGATCCATTTTCCATTTCTAAAAAACGCTCTCAAGAACTTCACTCGATTAAAAACTTGAACGCATTTAAAACAACGTGAATTCGATGAAATCCTTCGCTGCCGTTACAAATCCGGGCAGCCCCCTAAATCCCCCACGAGTGAGGGACTTTGAACGAAGACTATGATCTAAAAGTCCCCCAGATTGGGGGGTTGGGGGGCAGAAGCGCTGAAGACCGAAGCGAAAAACTCCCATCGAATTCACGTTAAAACAGATTCTAAATTGCAAGCTTAACAAAGGACAAAGCAAACAAACTGCATCATCTGCTGACTTAAAGCCGGAGAGTGCTACCCTACGAGTTCTCTCCTCCGTCCTCCGTCCTCCCCTTCTAAACCTGACTTGAGAGAGAGGAAACCTCAAGCCGTCAAGCCACCATTAGAGATAGTCGAGACTTCTAGCGATCGCCACAACTGGTACTTCAAACCGTTGAATTTTTGCGGAACCTCATATCAAAAAATTGGACTTGATCAGGAAAATTAGAAATGAACAGAAAAGTTCTAGCCGCCCTCGCGTTTATCGTTGTTGGATTTTTTATCTCGATCGGCTACTCCGCAGTGGCTCAAACCCCTCGTATCACGCCCGCTCCCAATGCTCAAGCTAACACCCTCGATCGCCAATTTGTTTTAGACGCGGGTCAAGCTGGATTGGGCAACATCATGCTGGGACAACTGGCCTTGCAGCGATCGAACAACCCCAACGTCAGAAACTTTGCCCAAGCTGAAATCAACGAGCAAACTCAAGTAAAAGCTGACCTGCAACGTATCGCCCCCAAACTGAGAATTTCACTGCCAACGGCACCCGGCCCCAAACAACAAGCCATCATGGATCGCATGAAGCCCCTTTCTGGAGTGCAGTTCGATCGGGCTTATCTGGATGAAGGCGGCGTGAATGCTCACTTAGAGAATGCTGCGATTTTTCAACGTGAGGCTGCTTTTGGTCAAAATCCCGATCTGATTGGATTAGCTAACAAAGGCTTGCCCCTGATCAATCAGCACTTCACAACTGCCAGCAGTTTGACCAATTATAGATTTGCTCAAGTGCCCCGACGCTACAACGATTCCAGTCGTCCCGGTGCCTCTGTGCCCCAACAACCTGCAACGGCGCAGTAGCCATCTTGAATAATGTGAATTTGATGAAATCTCTCGCTGCGGTTGTCATTTGGGCAGCCCCTAAATCCCCCACGAGTGAGGGACTTTGAACCGAAAATCCTCTCTTAAAGTCTCCCAGAATTGGGAGGGTGGGGCAGAAGCACTAAGTAACGCAGTGAAAAACCGTTGTCGAATTGACATTAATTTAGATAAAAAGAGGGGCGAAATGATGCTCTGTCACACGCCCCTTTCGATTATTTGCTTGTCCTCGCCTGTTCTCGTCTCAAGTGTGGAAGGGGACAACCACGAGAGGAAGCAAAACCAAAAGCAGCCATAGCCACGATTTCTTGAAGTGACCCGCAAAGGATTGCCCTTCGATCGACCAGTCTGACTCGTCTAGCAAAGCATCAATTCGTTCTTCAAGTCGATTTCTCACCACAGCACTGCTAAAAGAAGCACACAAATCTTCGGGCTGAATCTGAGGCGCGCTGACTACAGAAAGTAACGCCTCCGCCAACAGCAGATTATCCACGGTTTGAGTGGCCCAGCGATCGGCTCTCAGTTCGCGTAAGATCAGAAGCTCTTGCCAGAGCGCTTCGGTTTGGGGCAGCCAGGTTGTGAGCCGACGTAGCCAACCGAGCCAAAAAAACCAGAAGGTATCGCGGTAGTAAAAATGCCCCTGCTCGTGGACAAAGACGACTGCTAAATGCTCATTATCCAGCGAAGTTAGTAATCCGTTGCTTACAACTAACTCTGGTTGCCAAAATCCAATTTGAGCGACAAAGGGCGTAGGGTTTTCGATCAATCGAGCCGTTCTCCCAGACACCTCGACTAGGGGACACTGACGAATTTTTTGAAGCGATCGCCGCCCTTCAATCAACAAACGGATGCCCAGAATGATCGCCAAACTCAAAAATCCGATCGCCAATCCATAACTGCCCCAGCCTTCCCACCAGCGCACCATCTGACCGCGTGGCCCCATACAGAGAATGGCGATCGCCGTCGTCAAGAGCAGCAGTGGCGAAAAGAGAAATAGTCCCAGGATGCGATTCCAGCGAGTCGTCGGTTGAGCATTTAAGCTGATATAACGAACGCCAAACGCCGCACTCAGCGCAGACAACAGCAAGATCAAGTGCATGATTTTCCCTCCCTGGCTCGACGAGCGGCTTGTAGTTTTTGGGCGATCGCTTCTAGCTGTTCGACGCTGGCTTGATCGAGACTATCGGCAAACGCAGCGACCACATCAGGGTTTCCGACCGCCAAAAACTGGTTTAACTGTTCATAAGCTTGCAGCGCATTCGCCTCACCTTGTGAAATGAGCGGTCGCCACGAAAAGCTGCGATTTTGTTTATCACAAGCCAGCCAACCCTTTTTGGTTAGCCGATTGAGTACCGTGGTGACAGAGGTGTAAGCTAACTCGCGATCGGGGTCAGTGAGAATGCGATCGTGAACCTCTTTGACAGTGACGCTGCCCAATTCCCAGATGATTTGCAGAATTTCTGCCTCTAAGGGGCCCAGCGAAAGCTGCTTGGGACGATGGTTGGGTAAAGAAACCATTTCACTCCAAATGTGCGGCGTTCTCGGTTTATTTTATAGCAGTTCTTAGCCGAGTTGTCTAAGCTGACAGTTGCTCTGCCCGTCGGTGTGCTCCCAATTATGTGAGTTTCAGTCAGGCATGAGGGAGTTTTGCAATATTCACAGCGATAGTTTGACCTTGTAATTGGGGGGTTGGAGGATAGAAGCGCCGAACATTGCAGCGAAAAAACGTTATCGAACTCAGATTAACGAAGGACAGATGCCAAAAACCGCTCGGTGTAATATAACGCTAACTGATTGCTGACTCCGTTAAATACAGCGTCAAACGCATGTTCTGCCCAGGGAATCTCGATAAAAACTGCCTGACTGTTGACAAGTTTAAGTTGCTCAAACAAGGCTCGTCCAAATTTTGACTGCACCAAATGATCGTTTTTGCCATAGATGAGCAGCGAGGGCGGCAATGGGCGCGTCACATAGCTCAACGGAGAAGCGAACTGATAAGCTTCGGGCAATTCGTCAGGAGTGCCACCCAAAAAGGCTTTAAGAACAGTGCGAGAATCGATCGGGTCAGGGTCAGGCGGATCGCGATAGCCAACCGTCAGATCAACTGGGCCATAGTAGTTGACGACAGCGCGAAAGGGAAAAGAATTGGGGGGATAGGCTACCAGCATCGCTAAATGGGCACCTGCTGATCGTCCCATGACGGCCACGCGATCGAGATCAATTTCATAGTCATCTGCACTTTGACGAATGAAATTGAGCGCCGTTTTGATGTCTTCAACTTGTGCCGGAAATCGAAACTCAGGGGCGTGACGATAATCTACAGCCACCACGACATAGCCCCTCGCCGCCATATATCGACTAAACGCCTCATTGCTGCTGGGCGTGCCCGATCGCCATGCGCCTCCATAAATGATCACGATCGCGGGATACTTTCCAGACTGCGACGGTTGATATAAATTTAACTTTAAAACTGCACTGTCAGGATTCGCAAATTGAATACCAGGGGTATAGCGAATTTCACCAAGCGGAATGCCACGAAACGAATCTAGCAACGCGAAGGGAGACAGTCGAAACTGCGCCTGTTTTTCTTGAGGAATCTCTGATAGATAGGCTTCTCCTAACGCTTGACGCATTGCTGTAGAGGCTCGTTGATGGGCGATCGGAAACTGCATCAGAGGAATCAAGCTCAACACAAAAGCTACAACGCTACACGCAAATGCGATTCGATAGATCCAACCGTGATGAAGGCCTCTCAGCATCAAAAGAACCGCAAAAAGATTGAGCGCGATTAGCCAGGGACTCACTTCTGGGGCACCAACGGCCAGCGGTAACAGTAAAAAAGTAGGCGCAGGCGTAACAATCCACAGCGAGAGAAACAGCCCAACTAAACTCAACAAAGAAGGAATCAGCAGTGAAAATAACAGCGCCACACACCCCGCGATCGTGCTTTGATTTGACCTTCGCTTTCTGTTCATTGACCTCCTAGTGGACGGAAAACGGCTCTCGATCGGTCTTTTCTGCTTCCCTGATTCAACCCCCTTTGCCCGTTAAGCACTCATCCCCACAGTCCTAACCAGGCGACCTTAATAAACTGTCTCCAATTGGGGGCTGCCTGTAGGGTTGCAAAGGCTTGAGCGAGGGGCAATATTGTCTTGTGACCCGCAAACCAGCTAGGAGTCGGACGAATCCGAAAGGGGGCACGCAGCACTGATTTTTGGGGATGTTCAAACAGGTCAGTATTGTGAACGATGCCGCACCCTGACTGAATATTTTTGAGCGAATTGCCTGGAAAAGCGCCCCAGGTGAGCGAACTGAGGAAATAAATGATGCCCGTCCAAACGTTGATTCCGATCGCGCCATATTGCAGGTGAGCGATCGCATGTTCCAATTCCCTTGCACAGTGCTTTTGAGTGACAGAATCAATCAACACCATACAGGACAAGTTGCCCCAGATTTTTGTATTGGCAAACTCAACCGCTGCGATTAAAAAGCTTTTAACCTCCGCCTCTTCTAACTGAACTTCTGCCACAATGCCACAAAACGCTTCTGTCGTCAGCGCATACTCGTCCACTTTTGAAATCACTGTCCACGGCACCGATCCAGCTACTTTTTCGCCCACAATTTCTGCCTGGGGATAGCGATCGAGAAACGCCTGATACCGTTCTTCTGCTCCTGGATAGTACGCCTGACGCGCCGGGATTTTTGCAAGTTCTTGTTTAAGTTGGGTGAGAAAGGCTTCACGCTGTGGCCAACTTTTTGACGTGACTAAGACCTGGGCAGCGGCACAGTTAAAACTGGCATTGTGTACCACCATCGAAGCGACGTGACGTGCTTGAAACGCCAGATCTGAGGCTGACCAGTCGCCAGGAACGACCAAAATCGGGGTGACACAGCCCAATTCTGACGTGATGGGCTTCTGGAGGGGTGTTTGTGAATTGCCCCAGACGATCGCATCATGCGTTTGAGCCGATCCTGTCATGTGAATGGTGTCAATTTGAGAATGCTGACAGAGATAGCGTCCCAAATCGGCCCCACCGTAAACGATCTGCACAAATCCATCGGCGATCAAAGGCTGTAGCGCTTGTTCTAAAATGGCTCCCATGTAGTCGTTGACTGGATTCATCTTGAGCAGCACGACTTGATCTGCAACAAAGAGTTTGTAGAGCGTATCCATTGGCGCGATCGAGGAGATATTTCCAGCGCCCAACACAAGTGCAACTTTCCCATTCGCGGGCTTATTGTGATAGATGAGTCCTTGAGTGGCGGGTTTGCCAGGTTCGATCCAGATTTCGCCTCTAAAACCCAGCCACAGCAAGCGATCGACAAAGCTTCTTGGAAAGACTTGAGCGACGATCTGATCGTTCGATCGGGTGTGAATTTTTACCGAGCGAGGCTGTCCGATTGCTTGAAGGGAGGTGATCAACTGGCGTATATTTAGCAACGTCGCTACGGCTCCAGCCATCCATTCTTCGCCTGCCAGTTGTGAAGTCGGATCAATCCCTTTCGCGATGCAAGCAGCGTTTGACCACTCTTCTGCGACAGCAATCACACTTTTGATACAGCGGTGTAAATATTCGATGCGTCTTGAAGTATCTGTCGTGATCCAGACTTGCTTACGATCGCTGAGTTGGTCGATCGCTCGATCTGCCTCGTGAGTTGAAGTTTCAAGAAAAGATAAGTTTGATTTATCCTGCATAAATTCATATCAGCACAGGTCTCCAACATCTTATTATCTTCACATTGATACCAAGCATTTGATCTTCATGCTGTGAGCTACACGGGCTGTCAAATAATAGTGCTGATGACATTCATGACATTTATTTATGGCCTTTGTAGTGAGTTTATTAGCGGTTAGATTTTATGAGGCTTACTCTCTAATTGAAGAAGATTTTGAAATTACATATAAATTAAGTTATTGGCTATCTAGACAACAAGATTAATAGCCTAATCAAACTAAATTGCTCACTGGTATCTGAAGTACATCCAATGGAACGATCGCTTTCTATACAATCAGCCCATCTTATCTAGCCAAGCAGTGAGGTCAGCGATCGACGTAAAGTTAAGCAGAGCGATCGCCAGCGCTTCTAGTTGTTGAGTGGATAGGGTCAAGATGCGATCGCTGAGAGACTTGGGTAACTGCCCTACTTTCTGCTCTAACAGTAGAAAAATTAGTGATTGCCGCTCCTCTTGTCGGCCTTCTTGTCGGCCTTCTTGTTTTCCTCGATCGTAGCCAATTCGTTCAACACTCGTAATGTAGCGCATCTGACGTTCCTCCTCGTAGGCTTTTAGCTATGTCTGGAAAGAAAAACTCAATTGCTTCCTGAAAGTACTGCTGCAAAATTCGCTTCCACGGCGAGTCTTGATCAGTGCTAGATTTAGCTACCACAATTGTAATTACGCATAGACAGAAAAAGGAAAGTCTGCGGAAGTCTCATCTTACAGAATTTTGACCTCACAACGAACGATCGGGAAGCGCATAAAAGCCCAATTGATTGGCAACGGGACGTTCTCGCATTGGCACTTTGGTATGAATCGGAGCATTGAGAACTTTGGCACCTAATCGCGTCCCCATGACCAGCGTCGTTGATCCGCCCCCGTCCAGATTCAAGGCTCGATCGACTCCCAACTGTTGCACAAATTTAGCTAGTTCTGCGATCGTCATGCCTTCACTATAAAGACGCTGTTTGCCATCGACCAAAATCACCCAAAGCTTTTGACCCGCGCGATCAATTGCGACCACCACACGCGGATAAGGTTTGTCTTGCGGATCGTTGAGATTTTGGGCAAGCTGCCCATTTTCAACCAATAACTGATTGCCCGCAACGGCTTGTATTGTTCCTGTTGGACAAAAGCCACCTTTGATAATCTGGGCCCGATTGTCTGCCGCAAAACAGATCACATCCCACGCTGCGTCACCTGGCGAATAGGCATTGCCATTAGAAATCACCTGCCCCAAACTTTCAACCCGATCGCCGACCTGTGGAAAATAATCCCACGGAGTTTCTTCATAAAAGGGATAGAAAAAGTTTGCATTGATGGCCAACTGTAAATTGAATTGAGTCACAAATTGCGAAACCGTTCGAGCAGTTGTTTCGGGTGTTTTCTCCACCGCAGGCGTAACAAAAACGCCAATTCCTGGTGCAGTCAAATCAATCTCAGCGAGATGAATCACCATCGGACGAGGCAGCGATCGCACTTCACGCCGATAGACAATTCCTGGAAAGAGCGATCGCTGTTCATTCACTTGAGGCGGACGTGAGAAATAAGAAACGTTAAACCAGATCAGGGGAACCAGCAAACAGATCACACCGATGACCCCCCAAATCTTTTTGAGATAATAGTGAGACGCTTGCACAGACAACCACAATAACAGCAGTCCTACATTAACCTCTATGCCGGATTCTTCACCCCAGCGAGCCAATCGCAACCTGCAAAATCGCTCGTTCAAATTTCAAAATCTAAATGGAGCCGACTTTCACAACTCAGATATTCGCGGCTGCGATTTTAGCAATGCTCAACTAGTAGGGGCAAATTTTGTGGGCGTTAGAGCGGGTCTGTCTCCAATCAAATTAATATTGGGGGGAGCGATCGCGGCTTGCATAATGCTGCTGGTTGGCAATGTAGTAGCTCGATTGGCGTTTGGCTCTTTAGGTCAGATTCCGAATAGTCGAGCCTGGTCTTATGTTGTATTTTTGCATGGGTTTTTGGGTGTGGCAGGGGTGGTTTCTGTGTGCGGTGCAAGCTGGCGAAAATCTTTAAAGGTCGATCGCTTCATCAGACTGTCCGAGTGTCTATCCGCTACCCTCACCGGGGGACTGATTGGCTTTTTTTATGTTGGAACTTTGACAGACAATAATGCTAAATTGGCAACAATTGGCGCGATCTTCACTGCTATTTTGAGCCTTTTGATCAGCCGATTCGTGCGTCGGGTTGAAATGAGAATTGCGATCGCGACCGCAGGCTTTATCAACACGTATGGAGCTGCCTTTCTGCTCAGTGCCACTGCCAGCACTTTTCTCAGCACTCGTCACGTTGCCTGGGGAATCTTCTTTACGGTGACATCTTTACTGTATATTTGGCTGACGTTGATCTCGCTCAAACAGGTCATCTGGCTGGTAAAACTAGCGGTTGGCACCTCTTTTAAAAACGCCAATTTGACTCATGCTTTGTTTGACAAATCGCTACCCCACACAGATTTTTCAGGAGCGATCGACGATTTCAGGGAAGATAAATCCACCACCTAAGACCCGTAAATTCATATGAACTTGATTCTTATAGCGGCGGCGATCGCGATTTCGGTTCTCGTATTTACCTGGCTGATTAAAGTTGTCAAAGCAACGGTGACGACGGCTCTGGTGATTGCAGCGATCGTCCTGATTCTGCAATTTGTCTTTGGCATCGGAGCCGAAAAAATTCTCGAACAAGTAATCCAGCTAATTCAATATCTTTGGCAAACAGTCTTCGGTAAAGGATGAACGGAGACGCTTTAAAATTAGCCCATTCACCCTTCATCTGCTTACCTCACTTTCTCTAGTGCATCCTTCATCACGGGGGGCAACTGGCGCATGACCTTGCCCTTCTCCAAATCAACCGTGACCAGCGTGACCTGCGCGGTCGAATACAGAATAGTCTCATCGGGCGACCGCACCTCATGTTCCAGATTTAACCGCACCCCCTTCATCTCAGCCATGCGAGTTTTGATCACGGCTTCCGTCCCCATGCTGATCGGCAGATGATAGCGAATGGACAACTCGACGACAGGCATATTGCAGCCCACTGCCACCAGATCGGCAAACTCAACGCCAATCGATCGCAGCCATTCGATTCGAGCTTCTTCGAGCCAGGTGATATAAGTGCCATGCCAAACGCTGCCTACATAGTCAGTTTGGTGAGGGTAGGCCTTGACGGGATACTCAAACCACTCCGTTGAGGCTGCGAGTAGCTGAGGTTGAATAATGTTGGTCGTTGGTAGCTGAGGTTGTTCTGATACGTTCATAACCCATCCTAGAGATCACTTTATGTTAAGCCTCGTAACCTTTCACTGTTAACCATTGCAACGTTTTGGCAACAAAGGTACAGCGTCTAAGGCACGATCGTAATCACGATTAAAAGACGAGGCAATTTGATGATAGAAAAGATTTTGTTAGCCGACTCCGGAACCGGACAATCTGAAGAAATGCTCAAGGCGCTTTTAGAGATCCCTTTTATCCAACGGGCGTTTGTCACGGTTTTACACGTCGTTCCGCCTCAAGTGTCTGCCGATGCGATGACTGAAAAATGGGAAGAAGGCGGCAAAACGCTGGCAAAGGCGATTCAGGCGTTGAATCTTGATCCCAATCATGCAGCGGCAATGTTGCGTCAGGGTGATCCCAAAGATGTCGTGTGCAAAGTTGCCGAAGAAATCAACGCTGACCTGATCATCATGGGATCGCGCGGATTGAAGCGTCTGGTGTCGATTTTAGAAAATTCTGTTAGCCAGTATGTGTTTCAGCTATCCGATCGCCCGATGCTGCTGGTCAAAGACGATATTTTTGTGCGTAAGATTAATCGCGTCATGGTGGCGATCGATCAGTCAGAAGCCGCTAAAGACTCTCTACAACTGGCGCTCTCTCTGCTGCGTGACATCAAAGGTGGACAACTGATTCTGGTTCATGTAGACTCCAACACCAAATCTGCCGAAAAAGCGGGTGCCGAAGCGGAAAAAGATCCGTCTCTCTCCTTTGCGGTTGCCGAAGCCAAAAAACTCGGCGTTGCCTATCGCTGTCTAGTTTCAGGCGGCAAACCTGGAGAAACGCTCTGTCGCCTGGCCGAAGACACAAAAACTGACCTGTTGATCTTGGGGTCGCCCGATCGCCGTCCCTCGATCGCCAAAGGACTGCCGGATCTCGATCGCTTATTGGGCAAATCGCTATCAGATTATGTGCGAGTGTATGCCAATTGCCCTGTGTTGTTGACCCGCACGACGGGCTAGACGGTTAGAAAGAGATCAATTTTGCGAGGAGGGATGAGGGAGAAAAAATTAACTTGGCCTCTCTTTCAGCATCTCTCCTCGCAGTTTGACAGACTGATGGATTGAGTGAATTTTGCACTGCGAATCTTGTCTAAAAGTCCCCAAATGGAGAGGTTGAGACGCGAAAGATTTAAAGAACAAAGCGGAAAAACTTTACCGAACCGACGTAATCCTAAATTGGAATTCTCATCTAAAATGCTCCTAGAATCAAGGGGTTGGGGAGCAAAAGCGCTCAATAACAAAGCTAAGAAATTTCTCGAATTGACGCTAATTCAAAAAGCGCCAGGTGAAACCCTAAACTGATTTTTCCCGCTCTCTTTTGCTTGATACATCGCGTCATCCGCCTGCTGAATCAGAGCCTCTATCTCTTCGCCATTGTTTGGGTAAACGCTAATTCCAACGCTAGTCGTAACAGAAATTGTATGACCTGAAATTGCAAACGATTGCGCCAATGTAGAAAGAATTTTTTCGGCGACTTTCTCCACATCTGACGCATCTGGGATCGCTGGGAGAATAATCACAAACTCATCACCGCCCAATCGAGCTACCGTGTCACTGGTGCGTAGACATCCATTCAATCTTTTGGCAACCGCCTGTAATAAGATGTCTCCAACTCCATGCCCCAACGTATCATTGATCTGCTTAAACCCATCCAGATCTAAAAACAATAAGGCAATCATTTGTTCGTTGGTTTTTGCCCAAGTGAGACACTGGTTAAGTCGCTCATAGAAGAGATTTCGATTAGGCAGACCTGTTAGCGCATCATGATTGGCTAGATAGCTCAAACGATCCTGCGAAACCCTGAGTTCGGCGTTCGATCGCGACAGTTCTGCGGTCGTTCTTCGTAGTTCTTCTTCGATCGTTTTGCGCTGAGTAATATCGCGGATCACACCGACAAGAAACAAATTTCCGGCAGCGTCTTTGTGCAGCGATCGCTTTGTAGCAATCTGATGAGTGGTGCCGTCCAGACTGGTGAATTCTTCTTCGTGTTCTAACTCATGCTCATATCTAAAAACGAGATCATCTTGTTGCCAAAAAACATCTGCTTCGTGTGTGGGAAATAGGTCATAATCTGACTTTTCTACTAACTCGTTGATTGGCTTTCCTAAAAATCTGGAAAAAGCTTCATTTAATACAATCCAACGGTGGTTATTATCCTTAACAAAGATCGGGTCAGGAATGGTATTAATGATGCGATGTAAAAATTCTTTAGACCGCTTTAGTTCTACTTCTGAGTGAGCAATGTGGCTGATAATCACGATCGCAGAACTTGCCAGCGCCAACAGCGGCGGCACGACGGGCACAATCCAACCCGCCAAAAATCCCCCATAGCCCATGAGCATGAGCGCCAAACTGCCCAGCCCGATCGCCAGCCCCGATCGCCGAGGAGATCGCAGCCGCCAGCTTAATCTGGTGCCCACAACTGCCCAAACCCAGATCCACAGCCATTCAACGGGTTCTAGCCAGACTTTGAGCAGTGGGCGATCGTCCAGGGTCGTGCTGAGAATTTGGCTGATAAAATTAGCTTGCAGTTCGACTCCAGCCATGAGTTTTGGCACGCCTGTCCAACTGCTGCTGTAGGGCGTTGCTGAAAAATCTTTGACGCTAGTGGCAGTCGAACCGATGAGGACAATGCGATCGCGCAAAATCTCCGGTGAAGCTCGCCCCTCCATCAAATCTCGAATCGAAACCGTCTTAAAAAACCCGGACGGGCCGCGATAGTTTGCCAAAATTTGATACGCACCTGCATCCGCCCGCACGTACACCCCATCATTGAACTCAAACTGCGGAAAAACAGCGCGACCAAGCCGCAAATAGCGAGGGTTGGCAGGAGACGCTTCTTCCTGGATGCCCTTTTGTTTGAGGTAGATCAACGCCAACTTCAGAGAAAAACTTTGACGAATTTGAGTGTCTACCTGCCAATAGAGCAGAGTTCGTCGAATCTTGCGATCGGCATCATACACCACATTGTTAAAGCCCACCTGACCCAATTTGCTCAAGACAGGCGGCGGCGCGACCCCAGAGCCTTCTCGATCCTTGAGTTGCTCAATACCAATCAGATTGGGAATCTCTTCATAGGCTTTGATCAACTGCTCATAACCCGTCCCCACTGGGAGATCTCGATAAAAATCAAGCCCGATCGCCCGTGGTTGGGCTGCTTGTATCTTTCGCAACAACTCTGCCAGCGCCCAATCTGGAATCGGAAACCCCAGTCGCTGTAGGTCGGCTTCATTTGCGCCAATAATCACAATGCGCTCGTCGATCGGCTCCAGCGGTCGAAAGCGAAAAAACTGATCCAGCGTAGACAACTCCCACGATTGCAGCAGCCCCGTCAACCGAATCACCAGCACGCAGGTTGCGACCCCAGACGCTGTGATCCACCCTCGTCGCCTCTTCCAGACAGAGGTGACAAGCTTTGTCCAGATATGCTTCTGCCGTCTGATCGACTGCATCATGATCCGCTACTAAAAAAGCGTTGAAACTCCTGCTAAGAAAAGCAAACCTTTTTGATCGAATCCGTAGGATTATCGTGTCTACTTCTACTCAAAGCTTTAAAGAAGCGGTCACTTCACAATTTGTCGAGCAAACCGCATAGGCAGGCATTAAGTCAACAAACTTAGCATTTGACCGCCATTTCTTCATCACTGCTTTGCCTGAACTGACCACCCAGTAGGTTAGTTTCTATTCAGGAGAGCTAAAGAGCTTCCTACAAAGGGCAGGCAGTACAAGGGGGCTTGTCGCTGTCTGTTCCTTTCTAAAGTATCTAAAACGAGGGTTGCGCTGAGAGTCAGTCTGGTGGCGGCTATATGCAATTTGCACACCAAATTTTGCTCACTTGTCTCAGTTCGGAGCATTCTAGCATATGGGTTTGAGCGTGCCCAGGGCTGATCTACTGCTTGCTTCTAGTGTTTTCAGTGACCCAACGAATGACCTCAAAGCCAAGTTGAGCGCTGTTGAGCCGATCGACTTCTCGAATCCCGGTTGGGCTGGTGACATTCACCTCAGTCAGGTAGCCGCCAATGATGTCAATTCCGACAAAAATCAAGCCGTCTCGCTGGAGCGTTGGGGCTAACTGAGTACAAATTTGATATTCGCGATCGGTGATCTCCACCTGAGCGACGCGCCCCCCAACCGCCATGTTGCCTCGAAAATCGCTGCCTGTCGGAATCCGATTAACCGCCCCGATCGGCTCCCCGTTTAATAGAATGATCCGCTTGTCGCCCTCTTTGGCTTGAGGCAGATAAGTCTGCACCATGACCGGAAGCTTGCCCTGTAGCGTACTGATTTCAACGATCGAGTTAAAGTTGCGATCGTCGGGCTGCAAAAACAGAATGCCTTCTCCTGCTTTGCCTCCCAGCGGTTTGAGAACGGCGGCTCCCTGTTGCTCTAAGAACTTGCGAATCACCTGTTTGTCTTGACTGACGATCGTTTCTGGAATCGCGTCGGTAAATTGCAGCGCATACATTTTCTCGTTGGCAGCTCGGATGCCATCAGGCGAATTGAGCACCAGAGTTTTACTCGGATCGACATAATCAAGAATGTAAGTCGCGTACAAATAAGCCGTATCCACAGGAGGATCAATCCGCATAAAGACGGCATCCATCTCTTCGAGAAGACAGAAGATCGGCGCTTCTAGCGTGAACCAGGACGCGATCGCTACCCAGCGACCTTCGACCAGTTTGACAGGGGTGAGATGCACTTGCGCTAACTGTCCCCAGGCTTTGCCTCCGATGACACTCAGCCGATTTGCTTGAGTCACCCAAACTTCATGTCCTAGTTGCTGGGCCGCTTCCATTAAGGCAACGCTGGTGTCATGGGTCGGGTCGAGATGGTCAATTGGGTCGATGATAAAGGCGAGTTTCACGGGGAATGTCCTGGTTGGTAAAGTCTGAGGGTGGGACGGGTGAATTTTGAGTCGTTTCTAAAAAGCGTGAATTCGATAAACGGCTTTGCTGCAATGGCCTATTCGAGAACCTCCTCTAAACCCCCCAAATGGAATTTGAGCCAGAACGCTTGCTTGAAAGTCCGCCAGGATTGGGGAAGGCAGACTATGAGAACACCAAAGCGAGAAAACTCTATCGAACTTCTGAGAAACCGTATGGTTCTTTCGCCAATCCAAAGTCTTGCTCTAAAGTCCCTCAGAATCGGCAGCTTGGGGGGCAGAAGCGCTTTACAAGGGAGCGAAAAAGCCTGACTGAACTGACTAACCTGAAGCGTTTGGACGACGATCGAGGAATTTTCTCTCCGCCTACGCTTGTAGTAAGGGATCAAGTCTTCCCTGACGATCGAGCGCATGAATATCATCACAGCCCCCAATATGCTGATCGTTGATAAAAATTTGGGGAACCGATTTGCGACCATTGGCGCGTTTGGCCATCTGCGATCGTCCCGGTTCGTCGCCGTCCAGGTTGTATTCCGTATACTCAACACCCTTGCGGTCTAATAGCGCTTTGGCACGGATACAAAACGGGCAGGTCGTCCAGATATAAATCTCAACTTTGGGCGGCATAATTTCTCTGACGTTAGCAACACTTGTTAATTTTAGAACGCTGCTGTGGATTCAGACAGTCCGCTGCCACTTCTCACCCAGCCGTTTAGCGTAAATCGCCCGTCAGCAAAGGCTCTAGAAGGACAAACCACGGGCATCACCTCATGCAGACAATCGCTTGGAAAGAAAATGATGCGATCGTCCTGCGGTTCAATGGTGCAAAAATCTGACGACTGATCGCCATACTCCATCGTCGAGTCATAGAGCCTCAGTTCGCCGCCTGAGAACGCTTTGGGTTGACGATGAAAGTAGTAGACATAGGACAGCAGTCTAGTCGCTGCGTCAGGACTCCCGCTGTCATTGTGAATTTTGTAGTAGTGCCCATCGTTGTGAGCGGTTAATTGAATCTCAATTTCGGCGATCGCAAAGTTCAATCCCAACTGAAGCATCACCTGGGGAAGGGCAAGCTCGACCTGTTTCACCATCCAATCAAAGTCTGGAAACTGATAGAGAATCCGCGATCGCCGATAGTCTGTTTCCCCCGTCGAAGTCGTCGTCGCTACAAATTCGCTTTCTCGACTCAGCGCAGCTTCTAGTATCCGCGATCGGGCTGGCTCCTTGAGAAAGCGATCGAGTTGCACAAAGGGCGCGGTTTGAAGTTGAGTCATGAGTTTAGTGTCGCGCTAACTCTCCCGAAATTTTGGGCTTCAGCTTGTCAAATTCTCCCTGCAAGATTTCTTTACTGATTCCTGGCTTGCCGATCGACACCATCGGGTGACTCGCCAGCAGCCATTCTTGAATCTGCGATTTTTGAGACGGATTGATGGCAACAGGCATGACATAAGCGCAGTGGTGAGGATCTTCTAATGCAAAAAATAGCACATAGTATTGTTCTCGTTCACACAGCAGGCGAGCGATCGTTTGTCCTTGCGGCGACTTCATATCCAGATAGCAGCGCAGCCAACGCGGGCCAGTTTCCTTGTGTTGATGCGGGTTAAACAGTGCCGTCACCCAGAGCAGCATCGGATGGGGCGACAGACAACACAAAAAGTTTTTGTAGAGCTTGTTGTAGAGCTTGCCGAGTTGGATATTCTCAATCTCTTGCTGAGAAAGCATCACCCAAACCGTTGCGACCTCTTCTCGCTTGGTCTTTAGCACATGAGGAAAGACAATCTGAGCGACCGGCTTGTTTTGCGGCCAGGTCGTAAGCTGACAGGCTTCGTCAGGCGAAATGGCATCGGGATCTCTGGTCGGCGTGATTACCGGACGTTTGAGCAGCGCTTCCCCAATCCGATGACTGATCTGGCGAGTGGCGTTGTAGCGTTGTTCGAGTGGCTCCAGCGCTTTGAGAATTTCGCCAACGCTCTTGGGGCGATCTTGGGGAGTCTTTGACAGACAACTCATCACCAGATTTTCGAGAACCTTGGGCAGCTTGAGGGCGGGATTGATCTCTTCAAAGGTGCGCGGCGGCTGAAAGTGGTGAGCTTTGTACCAACTGCCAAAGGCGTGTGTGTCTACCTGAAGAGGCATTCTGCCAGTCAGCATCTCAAACATCATCACGCCCAAACTATAGGTGTCTGAGCGAGGATCAAGTTCGCGGCCTTCCATCTGTTCGGGGGAGGAGTAGGCCAGCGTGCCCATAAAAGAACTGGTCTGACTGACATCGGCCTGTAGAATCTTGGCGATGCCAAAGTCGAGAATCTTGACCAACTCTCCCCAACTAGGGTCTTGACTGACTAGAATATTGCTGGGTTTGATGTCTCGGTGAATGATCGGATAAAGCGAATTGTCTACCGAAATGCCCTGGTGAGCGCACTGCAACCCCTGACAGATCTGACGAGCGATCGTGAGAAATCGCGGCAGTGGCAAATTTTGAGTCGTGATCACTTCGCTCAGACTGTGCCCTTGCAGATACTCCATCACATAAAAAGGCACATCCTGATCATCCACGCCGTAGTCCATGACGCGGACAATGTGCATACTCTTAGTGCTCAAGAGGGCACAGGTGCGAGCCTCACTACGAAAGCGATCGCGCATCTTGCGAGTCAATAGCGTCTGAGCCAAAAACTTGACGGCGACCACTACACCGCCCAACAGTACATCTTCAGCACGATAAACCTGCCCCATTGCGCCGCGACCGATGAGTTCTTGTAGTTGGTAACGGTTGGCCAGGAGTTGTCCGATTCGGGGGTCTGTCATTGTGGATGAACGGGTGGACACAGGGAGTAATGGGGAAATGGATGGAAAGGGGCCTGATCTCATTCTAAATTTTGAATGATTCGCCGACTGGACTGATCCTTCAGCAATTTTGAACAAGTTTACTCAAACAGACGCAGACAGAGTAGAGGTAAGGAGATGCATAAAGCGTCAAGACTTGCGGCGTAATCTTGTCAGAGGCACATTGCACCCAGTATTGACATCTCACTTGCTAAAGTAACGAAAGAAAAGTAACGAAGAAACGGGCGATCGCCAAGTCATAAAGAATGAATCTAGTCAAAGGATCGTCTGCTTTTAATCTATTTTCATTTAATGGTAGCGATTTCAGGCTTTACCCGTCCGATCTCTCTAAAGTCGCTTCCATTGCACTGGTGAGGTAGTGCCCTGACAAAATGCCGCTAGAAAGGTAATATTTGCCGTCGGCGATGCGGTACATGGTTTCAAACCCGCTGCGTCGCTGACGATCGCCCAGTACCCAATAGCGCTGTACGATTGATTCGGGGGCGATCCAGCCTTCTCCTTCGACGCGACCCAGTAGGCTATGTTGAAGCACAAAAGTATAGCGACGATCGCCCGAATCGAGCCGTCCTCGATATTGAAAGCTGATTTCTTCGCGATCGGCACCCGGAAATATCAGCTTTGTCACCATCGTAAACCAGTCGTCACGGCTCCAGGCGACGAGAATTTTGCCTTTGACGGTGATGGGCATTCCGTGGCGCTCTAGCCAGCTTCCTTGAAGCGTCCAGCGGCCGGGTTCCATTAAAAAGGTATGGGTCACAGTGGCATTCCTTGCCTCAAATCAGACTTGGGAGATTGGGGTTGTCGAGAGGCACGAGGAAAGGAGAGTTCCATCGTTTGGGTCAGGCTTGTTGGTTAATGTCAAGCGCTGTCTCTCACCCACTCCCTAGATTACCCGCTCCGATGGCATCCCATGCTATCACGCAACGGTTTTAGGAGGCTTGGTAGATTTCTCCTAGCGGAACGGCAAGGCGGGCACCTGTGACATCGGGAAGATTACCAGGGATTTTGTGTCGTCGCCAGTAAGCTAAAACAGCAAAGGCGATCGCTTCCTTAAAGTCTGCGCTGAGTCCAAAGTCGTCCGTTGTGAACACGGGGATATTACTGAGTCTAGTCTGTATTCTCTCTCTTAAGTATAAATTCCGACTACCCCCTCCACAGAGGAGAACTTGATCGGGCAGTTGGGGCAAAAAGGTTTGATAGCTGTGGGCGATCGCGGCGGCGGTAAAGTCAGTGAGGGTGGCTAAGAGGTTAGCCGCGTTGAGATTGTATGCTTGAGCATCGGTCAGACAGGCTTGCAGGTAGTCAGCGCCAAACTGTTCTCGTCCAGTGGATTTGGGTGGCGGTAGCTGAAAATAGTCCTGCTCAAGCCAGCGATCGACCAGCGCTTGGTCAGGGGTTCCGGTTGCGGCCCAGGCTCCATGACAATCAAACGTCTGATTGCCCTCTGAAAGGTGGTGAACGGCCAGATCAAGCAGCATGTTTCCCGGCCCGGTGTCCCAGCCCAAAATTTTGCCTGCGGGTTCTTGTTTCTTGGGAAGATAAGCCAGGTTACCAATGCCACCGAGGTTTTGAATGCAGCGGGTGTAAGTGGGGTGAGACAGCAGTGCTTGATCGACGGGGGGGACGAGCGGGGCACCCTGACCACCTGCGGCGATATCGGCGGCTCGAAAGTTGCTAATTGTGGGGATTTGGGCAAGGTGAGCGATCGTTGCTCCGCGTCCGAGTTGCAGACTATAGCCGAGGGAATGCTGTGAATGAGCGGGTGGGCGGTGGTAAACGGTTTGACCGTGGGAGCCTATCAAGTCAGCCGTCGGATGTCCAGTTTGGATTGAGAGAGCGGCTTGGGCAAACTGTTGGGCGATCGCGTCATCTAAATCAGCGAGTTGAGCGATCGTTAGACTGTCTCCACTACAGACATTGAGAATCTGATGGCGCAAGTCTTTGGGATATGGGAAAGTTTGCCCCGCGATTAGCTCAATTTGGAGGTCGTGGCGCTGACCTGAAATCTCTACGAGAGCCGCATCAATGCCGTCGATCGAGGTGCCGCTCATCAGTCCAATTACGCGCATAGTAGGGAAGCAAGGGGTGATTGGGACGATTGATCCTACTTTCAGAATAGCTTTCTTGACTCTTCAAGTGGCCAAAAGTTGAAGGGAGACCGCAGAAATGTGCATTCTCAATTTGGGGCTGTTGTTTGCAGGGACAGAAGTTTTAAAGAGCGGATTTCTGTTTCTATGGAGCATTGTCAAAAGTTGTTTTCTGCTGTCATTTCGCGATGTGGTGTTTATGTTGTTGGGGCTAGGAGTGGCGCAGATTGTTTACAACGTGTGGACACTTCCTCGATTTCTTGGTGATATCAACCCGGCTGCCCTGAGACAACAGTTGACGGTGCCTTATGTGATTATTCAGACAACTCTGATGCACTTTGCGGGGAGTTTGTTTGCGGCGATCTTGTATCTTTTGATTCGGGCAGAGCGGCGCAGTCGCACTCAATCAGAAGCGTTGGCTAGAGAAGTCGAAGCGTTGGCTACTGATTTAGAACGAATGCGAATTGCCCGAAATATTCATGATTCACTCGGACACACGCTCACATCGGCTGCCATACAGCTAGAAGTTGCACAGAAAATGCGATCGCACAACCTTGATCGGGCTTTTCAAGCGATCGATAAAGCAGCGGTTCTAACAGGGCAGTGTTTGCAAGATGTGCGCCAAACAGTGTCTACAATTCGTGGGTCAGCGATGGATCTAAATGTGGCGCTAACCCATCTCACCGAACAACTCCATCAGCAAGGGATTGTCTGTGACATTGACTTACAGCTTCCACTGATGTCGCTTTCCATTAGTCACCAACTGTACTATGTGGCCAAAGAAGGGTTAATAAACATTCAAAAACATGCTCAGGCGCTCCATGTTACGCTACGAGGCTATGTTTTATCAGATGATATTGTGGTCGAAATTTGTGATGATGGGCAAGGATTCGATCGCACTCAGCAGCACCTCGGATTTGGACTACAGGGAATCTCAGAGCGGATTGAACTTCTTAAGGGCACGGTTAATCTAGAAACCCAGCCCGGATAGGGAACACGGCTTGTTATTACAATTCCTAAATGACTCACCTAACTGGACAGTGCAAAGTTATTGATGCCCCTCGACAGTTGCATCAATCCGTTAACTCAAGCATATTCAGTGATGTAGATCACCCAGTTTTATCGGCAATCAATTGAGGCAGAAGTAGACGCACTCTACTTCTCGAAAAAATCATTGGCTGTTGATGCTGAAGTGTCAGGCGCACAATCTGCTTGCTCGGATAGCCATTCAGCCAGGTTCTGACATTCCGCCCGCTTTCGGACTGGAATGTCCTTTTTTGTCTGCTACTCTCTATTCAAGAGAAAAACTTCGCACTGTCAAGTTCACTCTCTCAAATCTATGATCAGGTTAAACTCAGCGGAGCAGTCACCCACTCCGCTGGTCTTCAAAACCGTGC
>NZ_JBJPHU010000077.1:0-33546 GCF_052939515.1 Phormidesmis sp. 146-33 | reverse complement strand
TCCGGCTTGACATTCAAGATAATCGCTAAATCCCCCATGCTGGGGGACTTTGAACCGCGAAACTGCCTTAAATTCTAGAATTCCTGCTTTCTCAAAGTCCCCCAGCATGGGGGATTTAGGGGGCAAAGCAACCAGGCAATCATCGATCTTATTCAATTCAGGATTCTAAACGTTGAATCTAAACAGCATCACATCGCCTTCTTGCACCACATATTCCTTGCCTTCACTGCGAACCAGTCCTTTTTCTTTGGCCGCATTCATCGCGCCCGTGGTCACCAGATCCTTGTAAGCCACCGTTTCTGCCCGAATAAAGCCTCGCTCAAAATCAGTGTGAATGACTCCTGCGGCTTGAGGGGCAGTCATGCCTGCGTGGATTGTCCAGGCGCGAGTTTCTTTGGGCCCCGTAGTGAAGTAGGTTCGCAGACCCAACAGTGCGTAGGTTGCGCGAATCAAAGACTTTAAGCCGCCTTCCTCAACGCCCAACGAAGATAGGAAGTCCGATCGCTCTTCTTCTGACAGTTCTACAAGCTCTGATTCGACTTGAGCCGAGACGATCACCGCTTGAGCATTCTCCTCAGCAGCCAGGGTTTGAACTTGCTTCGTCCAGTCGTTTCCACTGGCAAGCTCATCTTCGGCAACGTTGGCGGCGTAGATAATCGGCTTGCGAGTCAGAAGTCCCAATGGTTTGATCAACAGTTCTTCTTCTGGAGTCAACACAACTTGTCGGGCAGGCTTGCCTTCGTTGAGAACTGGGAGCAGTTTTTCTAGGGCGGCCACTTCGACTTGAGCTTCTTTGCTCGTCCGGGCGAGTTTGCGGGCGCGTTCGACTCGTTTTTCGATCTGACTCAAATCAGCCAGACCCAATTCTAAGTTAATGATTTCAGCATCGCGCACCGGATCGACCGACCCAGACACATGAATGATGTCGTCATCCTCAAAGCAGCGTACCACATGTACGATCGCATCCACTTCTCGAATGTTGGCCAAAAACTGATTGCCCAGTCCTTCACCTTGACTCGCCCCTTTGACCAGCCCCGCGATATCAACAAACTCGACCCGCGCCGGGATGATGTCTACTGAGCTAGAAATGGTTGCCAGCACGTTAAGCCGCTCATCAGGTACCGCGACGATGCCCGTGTTGGGTTCGATCGTGCAAAAAGGATAGTTGGCCGCTTGCGCTTTGGCATTGGCCACCAGGGCATTAAATAAAGTCGATTTTCCAACGTTGGGAAGTCCAACAATCCCGGCTCTTAGCATGTCAGTCTCAGGTTATGCCCTGTGTAGGAGAGGCCATAGACCATCCTATCCAATAATTCGCCCCTGACGACGGGTAAACTCGCGGTCAATGTCTAAACTGGGCTGGGAATCGGCTGAGGAATCGGAGCAGGAACAGGCTCAGGAGTCGGGCTGGGAATCGGTTCGGGAGTCGGACTGGGAATCGGTTCGGGAGCAGGATTTGGAGTCGGGTCAGGCAAGGGGATCGGCGGCTCAGGCGTTGGGTAGACCATATCAAAATTCACTCAAGACTTTTCTAATGTAGAAGTCAAATCGGTTGTGAACCTCTACCCTTTGAGAAATTGCTCGATCGCAACAAGTGCTGCCCCCAACACTCCACTTTTTCTTACTATTCAAACAGTTGCACTCCAAACAATTTAGCGATACAGTTTAGTCATTCGAGTTTCTCAAACCAATCAAAGCTCTTGGCGCTAGAAGCATTTGCCAGAAGTGCTGCAAAGTCCGAGATTAAACATTAGTTCAAAAGACCACCAGGAGACGAATCCATGATTGATCTTTACTATTGGATGACCCCCAACGGCCACAAGATTACGATGTTTTTGGAAGAAGTTGGGCTGCCCTATACGATCGCGCCCATCAATATCGGCAAAGGCGATCAGTTTCAGCCCGAATTTCTGAAAATTTCGCCCAACAATCGAATTCCGGCGATCGTCGATCACGAGCCTGTTGGCGGCGGGGAACCTATTTCTGTTTTTGAGTCGGGTGCCATCTTGCTCTATCTAGCCGAAAAAACTGGAAAGCTGATCGGTGAGGATTTGCGAAGTCGAGTTGAGGTACTGCAATGGCTCTTTTGGCAAATGGGCGGACTGGGGCCAATGGCGGGTCAAAATCACCACTTCAATCAATATGCACCTGAGAAGATTCCCTACGCGATCGACCGCTACGTTAAAGAAACCGGACGACTCTATGCTGTTCTCAACCAGCGTCTCAGCGATCGTGAATTTGTAGCAGGCAACTACTCGATCGCCGACATGGCCGCTTATCCGTGGATCGTGCCCTACGATCGCCAGGGTCAAAATTTAGAGGATTTTCCGCACCTAAAGCGCTGGTTTGAGGCGATTAAAGAACGTCCGGCGACGATTCGAGCTTATGAGAAAGCGGAGGCCTTTAAGACTCAAAATCTTAGTATCGAAGAAACGCGATCGGTCTTATTCAACCAATCGGCAAGTACGGTGCAACGCTAAAAGAGCGTGAATTCGACGAAATTTTGTCTGAAAGTTCCCCAGGATTGGCAGCTTGGGGGACTGAGGCTTGAACACAAAGCGAAAATCTTGCATCGAATTCACGTCCCGTTAAAAAGATAACGCTGCCTACCTATCAAGAGATTCAATGGAAGCAAAGATCCCCTTCAAAAAGTCGGGGACAGGCTTGAGGGAATTTTTTTGCTTTAGACCGAAAAGCTTGGCTTAGATTTCCTTGCTGGGGCTTTTGACTGAAAAATTTGTCTTCTGTCATTGCAGTTAACTCCAAATCAACTTCAGCCGCCACTACATTTAAGTGCAGACCTAGCAGAATAGCTTTACCCGACTTTGTTTGCCGCAAATAGTCCATTGCGGGTTGGATATAAGGAACAACAACACTGTAGTAGAAATCAGGAAAAGCTAACTGCAAATCTTGAGAAGTTTCATAGCCCATCTTGTCCGCAGAACCCACTTCTTGAAGTTCTTTAAACAGAGCAGGGAGTTTCTCTAGGTAGTGGGGATCACTTAGCTGTCCGATTAAATCAGCGGCACGCACCAAACCTGGATAAGTGTCGATGTCAGCGTGCAGTCCGTCCTGGGGTGCCGGAAACCGAGTCATTTCCAGGTTGTTTTTGAGAATTTCTAAGTCAATCAGCGGCTCATGGCTAAAAGCTTCGTCGATAAACTGTTTGCCGCGATCGACATGAAAGGGCGTAAGACTGGCATCGGTAGCTGTCTTGGGCAGCGAGACCAAACAACCGCATCCGTCACTATATAGGGCTTGCTGGGGGCGATCGCTTTGACAAATCCCTCCCACATAGCCAATGTCATGACACAGCAGCGCGACAATTGTGTGAATCCAATCCTGGGATGAGACGTCACCATCTTTTTGCAGTTTGCCCTGTAGGATTCCTTGCCCGGTCAGCGTCACCAAAACCGTATGTTCGAGGTCGTGATAGGCAGCAGTGGTACGAGCGATCGCGCCTAATGTCGTGTGAGCGATCGCAGTAATCAGACGAACTTGTTCGAGGGTTTCGTATCCATAAGCCGATTGATAGCCTTGCTGCAAACGCTGCACGCATTCGTGAATGATGATTGCTGCGTTGAATCGTTTTAACATGGTGAAATCTCCGGAGCGGGGGTGCCAGCGGCAACTATGAATGGGAGTTAGTTGAGTAGTGGTGGAGATGCATGAGAGCGGATTAATAGATTGCAAGGTGAAGTGATGTTGACGATCGCCGCCCCTCAATTTCCCTAAAGCCCTCCAAAAAGAGAATCTTGAATCCGGCTTCCTCCTTCTTTGAGAAAGATGAGGTTAATAGAACGCAAATTCGATGAGGTTATCCAGAATTTGGGGATTTAGGGGACTGTCCAAATTAATAACCGCAGTGAAAGCTTTCATCGAATTTACGTTAATAGAGAGTTGTAGTCCGATGGTGTAGAGCGCCATCCTGACAGAAGTGAGCGGAGTTTAGACACTAGACAGATGGGGCTAAGGTCTGATGTCTAAGGTCTGATGTCTAAGGCTTTTTCGGACTCCTGACGCTTGTTGCTACCCCTGATTTTGTGAATGCAAAACGGCTGAGTATCAGTCATCAATGCGTTGCACTTTGCCTGATAGTAGGGCTTGTTGCAGCAATATGATGGTGTCAATATTATCTAAGTCAAAATAGACACTAGCGAGCCGTTTTAGCTGTTGTTCGGTCTTGGATGAGAGATACCCTGACTGTATGACCCTAGTCGCAATTTGGCGAAATAAAGACATCACAAGAGTTCTGTATGAATAGAGGAATGTGCTTTTTCTGACTCTTCTACGGTAGATCTGAAAAATGCAGGACTTGTGCAGAAATGTAACTTAACGTGAATTCGATGAAATTCCTCGCTGTAGCGATCACTCTAGGCAGCCCCCTAAATCCCCCAAGTTTGGGGGACTTTGAGCAAGAAATCCTGTCCGAAAGTCCCCCAGATTTGGGGGGTTGGGGGGCAGAAGCGTTAAATACCGAAGCGAAAAAACTCTATCGAATTCACGTTAACTTATACCCAATCAATTTGTTAATGCTACAGAGCCTTCGCGCCCTAAATTCCCCAGAATGGGAGACTTTGAATCTATTAACCCGCGAAGGCGGATTTTGTTCTCTTAGCTGCGGTTTTAACCGCCAAGCTGTCTATCCAACAAAGGCAAACCCCATCTAATTCGCCTCACTTTACCAACCCAAGGCAGCAGAAATTTGGGCAGGAAGCTGCATGGCTTTAAAGGGTTTCGTGATGATCCCGGCGATGTTGAGTTTGGCGAAGCGACGTAGTTCGGCAGCCTGAGCCTTGGCCGTCATAAAGAGTACAGGAATCGATCGCGTTGCAGGAGTCGCTTGCAGGGCCTGCAGGGTGTCGATTCCATCCATATCGGGCATCATTACGTCGAGCAAAATTAGATCGAGTGGTTCACAGGTCGCGATCGCCACTCCCTCACTGCCACTGGCCGCCGTCATCACCTGCCAACCACCCACCGCCTGAAGCGTCACCTGAGCCACCGCCCGAATGTCGTCGTCGTCATCAATAATTAGAATTCGCTTACTCATGATTGCCCCTTCTGGGTCGAGGGCTGAGTCATGCGGTTTAAAAGCGCGATCACTCGCTGTTCAAACTGCTGTGGCGTAATGCGTCCTTTGGTGAGAAATAGGGTGTGATCCAGCGTGAGGCGATCGCGCTCTTCTGGCTCTAGCTCTCGTGCCGTGTAAACGACTATCGGCAGACGGTTGAGGTGATTGTGCTGCCGCAGCCAGTCTACGATCGCAAACCCATCGCCTTGAGAAATGCTCAAATCTAACACCAGCAGATCCGGCATGATTTCTTGACTCAGGCGAATTGCGTCTTGTCCCGTTTGGGCGTGAAAGGTCTTGAGGTGGTGGCGAGTGAAAATTGCAATCAGCAGCCTTGCCAGATCCAGATCGTCCTCAATGATTAAAATGCGAATATTCTGATAGGGCTTGTTGAGCGCTCGCTGTAAGGTTTGCAACAGCACTTTTCGATTGGGGGGTTTGACGACCCACCCGTTAATTTCAGGACGATCGACCTGCGTTGCGTCGGGGAGCAGTCCGCTGAGGATCACGACCGGAATCGCTTGTGTTTCGGGCTGACCTTTTAGCCTGGCCAGCGTCTCCCAGCCGTCCATTTCTGGCATTATCAGATTTAATAGCACCACTTGGGGACGAGCCATTCTAGCTTGCTCCACCGCTTCTCGGCCCGATGCGACTGCCAGCACTCGATAGCCTTGTTGGTGAAGGACGGTTTGGATCACCGATCGCACCGAAGAATCATCATCACACATCAGCACCAGGGACGCATTGTCAAGTTGAGGTTGGTGAAGGGTCGCCTCCTCGACTTCCCAGAGGGCCGGAAGCTGCACCCAAAACGTACTGCCTTCTGCTAAGTGGCTCTCTACCCAAATTTTGCCATTGTGCTGCTGGACAATACTGCGACAAATCGCCAGACCCAGCCCAGTGCCCCCCTTTTGGCGCGAGTCAGAAGCATCTACCTGTTGGAAAGGCTCAAAAATGGCTTCTAACTTCTCTAGCGGGATGCCTCGCCCGTGGTCTTGAACAGAGAGAAGGAGATAGGGTGTCGGGGGATCTTGATCGCCCTCTGCTGGCTCATTGCCTACTTCCCCAGTTCTCACTTCTGCTTTGAGCCAGACGGTATCACCCGAAGACGAAAACTTGATGGCGTTACTGAGCAGGTTGACCAGGACTTGCACAATGCGATCGCTATCGACCCATAAGCGGGCAGATAAAGCGGAAACCACCAGCGCCACATTTGCTTTGTCTGCCATGTCTTGAACGGCTTCGACTGATTGAGTAAACAGTGCGGCGAGGGTGCAAGTTTCTTTGTTCATCGCCACTTTGCCCGATCTCACTCGCTCAATATCCAGAATGTCATTAATTAGCCGCACGAGGCGATCGGTGTTGTTTGAGGCAATATTAAGCATTCGCTGCGCCTGTTCGGGCTGACTTTGTAGCACGCCGCCCGCCAACAAATCTAGTGCCACCGATATCGAGGTGAGGGGTGTTCGCAGTTCGTGACTGACGATCGACACAAACTGTTCTTTGAGCCGTTCAACTTCGCGGCGATCGCTGATATCTTTCATAAAGCCGTAGTGACCAATGAATTGTTGCATCTCGTCGTAGGCTTTCACCAGCACGATTTTTTGCTCCAACACCGACTGATTTTTGTGGACAGCCCGGACTTCTACCTCAGCTTTGTCATGGCTCAACATCTCCTGATAGGCTGCGATCGCCAGGTTGCGATCGTCCACATAAATCAGATCGTGCCAGTGCTGCCCTACTAAGTCTTCTGGCAAATAGCCTAACAGGTGAGCGTAGGCAGATTTGACCTTGGTATAGTAACCCTGACAATCAACTTGAGAAATGCCCACAACCGCAACTTCCAGAGCTTGACTGAGGTGAAGAATTTCTTCTTCGTCTTGCTTTTTAGCGGCTTGTGCCTGGGTTTGCTCAGTAATATCTGTCGTCGAACCTACCAGCCGAATCGGAGTCCCCGCCTTGTCCCAGACGGCCTGAGCGCGAGACTGCACCCATCGGTAACTGCCGTTTTTGTGGCGCAGGCGATAGATTTGGTCTAACTGAGGAATGCGGCGATCGAGATAGTCCTGTTCGGTTTGGAGTACCCGCGCTCGATCGTCTGGGTGGATGCGAGTTTGCCATTCAACATTGCTGTCAAGGAGTTCGCCTGGCGTATAGCCCAACATTTGACCCCAGCGAGTCGAACGATACGCCGTATTTGTCGTGAGATCAAGATCCCAAATTCCGTCGTTGTTGGCTTGAATGGCTAACTGCCAGCGTTCTTCACTGCGGCGCAACTGTTCTGTGATGTGTTCTCGGTCTCGGTCTGCCTGACGGCGATCGTTGATGTTGCGAAAAATGCAGCGCATCGACACCGGTTGCTGATCGACAAGGCGAAAATTTAAGCTGCCTTCGAGCCAGATCCGCTGCTGATTTTTGGCATTGAAAGCCACCTCCAGATTTGCGATCGCTTCGCCCACCGTCAGGCACTGGCGCAGATTGTCGCAGCGTCCCCCACAGTCAGGAAAAGCCAGATCAAACAGCGTCAGGGTTGCCAAATCTGATTCGTCGTAGCCCAGGGTCTGTTTCCAGGCGCGGTTGACGTAGAGAAATCGCCCTGCCATATCGACGCTGACAATCAAATCGTTGGAATTCTCAAACAGATCGCGGTATTGCACCTCGCTTTCTTGTAGCGCCAGCGCCAACCGTTGTTGAATGGCGGATTCCATTGTAATTTGATGGTTGATGGCTTCTAGCTGACGGGTACGATCGCGCATCGCTTGAGCAAAATAAGTAACCAGCGCCAGCAGCGCCGCCATCGATAACCCTGCCCCCAACACGACATTGGTCAGCAAGAAAGAATGCGGAGATAAGGAATCTGTCGAATACAGCCAGACACGCACCTGCCAACTTTTGTGACCTTTGAGGGTAGCTGTTTGAGTCCCCATCCCAGCGGAGCGGTTAGGGTCAGAATGGCGCTGATAGAGCGTTTCTCCATTTTCTAATACAGCGATGTTGTAAGTCGGCGGCACGTGGGCGATCACCGTCCCAAAGAACGTAGGCGCATCAAAGGTGCTGAAGAAGAATCCATCAAACTGAGAAGCCGAAGCGCTGGGTCGTAAAAAGAGCGGAACCAACCCATGAAAGTGGGACTGTCCGTAGGTACGCAACGTGATCAACCCCGATGGCAGGGAGCCTTGACTCAGACGGCTGGCTTGCAGGGCTGTTCGCTGCGCTTTTAAGAGTGAGAGCCGATCGGGATCTGGCATGGAGGGCGAGGTAGCAGAAATCCAACGCGGCTGAAGGGTGCGATCGATCCACTCAATACTTTGCAACCCTGCGGTGTCTTTGATGTATTGACCCGCGTCGACCTGCCATTCGGCTTGAGGCGTGCCGCCCCGAATCTGCCAGCGTTGGGCGGACCGATTTAGCCCCAGTGAGACAGCATTCAGGTCAGCTTCTAAAATCCTGGCGGTGCTGGCTGCCATTTCTGTTAGATTGCGCTGAGTTTCTGCGGCTTGTTGCACTTGGAGCGATCGCCAGATCCCCAACGTCAGAGCGACCACACCCAAACTCATCAGACCTGGCAACCATCGCCTATTCCAGGGGGCCATTTTCTTGATCCTTGCGACCCCGGTTTTCATCACGCTCTCCTGATAGCACCTGATTTCTTCCTGCTAATTTTGCCTGACGCAGCCGCTGATCGGCTACTTGATACAAGGCTTGCCAGTCGGCTCCATCTTGAGGATATTGCACAATGCCTGTACTAAAGGTGACGCAGACGGGACTTCCTTGAGTCGAGTCAAAAGGATGGGCCCGGAGTTGGTTTAGCAAATTTTGCAATCGCTCAACCGCAGACGATCGCGCCACATCATACATTGCCACCACAAACTCCTCGCCGCCCCAGCGCCCCAAAACATCCTCTAGGCGAAAGGACTGCTGCAAAATAGTCCCCAATTCGTGCAAGATGCGATCGCCCGTCGGATGGCCGTAAATCTCGTTAATCTGCTTAAAGTAATCGAGATCCAGCAGGGCGATGCTAACGGGCTTGTCTTGCCGTTTTGCTAGGGCCAGCAGGCGTACTAGCTCGTGGGTTGCTTTGCGACGGTTGGCCAATCCGGTGAGCGAGTCGGTGTCTGCTAATGCCCGCAGGAGGCGCGATCGCTCCAGTCGATTCAGAATGCGGATGACAAATTCGGGGCCGACGATCGGTTTGCTAATGTAATCGTCAGCCCCCGCTGTAAACACACGCTGAATCGTTTCGGCATCGCGTCGGGCGGTCAAAAACAGCACAGGCAGACTGCTCCAGGCGGGATCGTTGCGTAATTGCAGACAGAGGTCAATCCCACTGATCCCAGGCATTTCGATATCTAGCACCAGGAGGTCGGGCACAATTTTCTTGAGGGTGTCGGCAAACTGTTCTGGCTGGCTGAGGGTGTGTATCTCAAAGCCCCAGGGCATCAGCCATTCTTTTAACGTTTGCAAAATCAGAGGGTCGTCATCGACTAGCATTAATCGCGCTTCGGTTGAGTGGTCGGCAGGGGGCAGATACCCATTGTCAACTGTTGGATTGTCTAAGGAAACAAGTCCGCGATCGCCTGCTTGATATTGGCGATCTAACTGCTCAATTTCTTGCTGCAACTTTTGAACCAGTGGCTTGAGCGACTTAAGTTTGTCAGATTTTGGAGGATGTTTTCCGTCTAACAACTGCTCAATTTCGCTTGCCAACTCTGATCCATCCATCGTCCCAAACATGCCCAGCGAACCCGCCAGCTTGTGGGCCTCCTGACAGGCTTCTTTTTGCTGCTTTACCGAACTTTGTTGCTTGGCTAAAAGCGTGACGGTTGCCTCAATAGTGGCAAATCGCTGCTGTAGCTTTTCTCGTGTCTGTTGCCAGATCTGTTGTATTTCTGCTGCGACGACCTTTGTTGGTTCTGGCGCTGACGGCTTTTTTGATTTTTTAGCGTTCTTCTTAGGGTTGTTAAAAGTGCTGTCATCTGTGGTTTGATCAGGCTTGGGAGACGGCTTGAGACGATAGCCGATCCCATACACGGTTTCTACAGGATCTTGCTCTAACCCGGCTGCCTTGAGCTTTTTGCGAAGTCCTTTGAGGTGCGATCGTACCGTATCTTCGGTGGGGGCTTCTTCATCAAATGACCAAAGCTGGTCGATCAGCGCACTGCTGCTAAAAATTCGCTGCGGATTCTGCAAAAAAATCTCCAGCAGCTTGTACTCCTTGGGAGTCAGCCTCAAAGCACGATCGGCACAAGTGACGGCACGGCTGTTGAGATCAAGCTGTAAGCTGCCCCACTTTAGGTCTGGTAGCCGCGTTTCACTGTCTCGTCGTCTCAGCAGGGCGCGAATTCGAGCCAGCAGTTCGGGTAGATCGACGGGCTTAACCAGGTAGTCGTCTGCACCAGCATCT
Organism: Phormidesmis sp. 146-33; assembly: GCF_052939515.1. Lineage (NCBI taxonomy): Bacteria > Bacillati > Cyanobacteriota > Cyanophyceae > Leptolyngbyales > Leptolyngbyaceae > Phormidesmis > Phormidesmis sp. 146-33. The sequence goes on along the minus strand of NZ_JBJPHU010000077.1, from coordinate 23,068 downwards.
AGGCCAATCACTTTGTGCCCACTGGCGCTTTGGGCCGTCATCAACAAAACGGGGGTAGACTTGTGGTGCGATCGCAGTCGCTTACAAAACTCAATGCCGTTGAGTCGGGGTAACTGCACATCCAGCACGATCACGTCATAGTCGCAGGTGTCCACCAGATCCCAACCCGCCAATCCGTCTACTGCAACATCGACTACATAGCGGTGATCGATCAGCACTTTGCTCAACTGCTGCACGACTACTTCATCATCGTCTACTAGCAAAATCCGCATTATTAGAAATTGCGCTGGTCGATCGTAGGGGAACGATCGCAGCAAGGCAAGAATTTAGGGATATTATTTCATCTTTCAGGAATTCTAGTTGTTTCTTTTTAAGGCAGCATTAAGACTCCGTTAAGTGGCTCGATCGCCGTCAGCTACACCACATAAGGTCAAAGCTTTCCAGACCATAATCTTGATCAATCAGGGCTGTTTTGCGATGCCACAATTACTTGCGGGTCGATACCGCGTTGTTGAAGTTAAAGCACCGGGAAAAACTTACCTCAGTCAGGAATGTCAAGTTTTCGATGGAACGGGTGCTCACTTCTCTAGCCAGGAGAATCAGCAAATGGTGGCAACTCCCAAACAGATACTTTCGGTTCCGCAGCGTGTCTATTGATCTACACGACAAGAAACGGGCCTATCGTCGCAGTGGAGTGCAAGAGTACATCGTTTGGCGCACATTGCATGAGGCGATCGATTGGTTTGTGCTAGAAAATGACGAGTATGTTTTGCTGAATGCAGACGAGCAGGGCACTATTCGCAGTCGAGTGTTTCCGGGTCTGTGGTTAGCGGTGTCTGCGCTGCTAGAAGGCGATATGAAAACGGTGCTGTCGGTACTGCAAACTGGCTTACAGGCTTCTGAAGGTTAGAGCAGTCAAGAGCGATCGTTGTCCTGAGACGCTTCAGAGATTGGGTCGAAAATGATTTCGTGGATGGCACTTGGGAGTATACGTCTCAAGGCTTTCAAGTATTCTTCTGCCTGACTGCGAGAGCGAAACCTTTGGATGACAATTCGCTGCATTTTGGGCAAGAGTCGAATGATGCACCAGGGGTGTAGCCGTTGCCAATAATTTGACGCTGCAAAACTTTCACCCGCTCGATCGGGCTGAGGGGCTGGTATCATAGTCACGTCTCCGTTTGTGGGACTTTGTGAGCGATCGTTCTTGAGTTGTCCAGACCGAGGAACGATCGCTTTTTAGTACAACTTGTATTAAAGGGTGATATACCACCCTTGTCAAGCATGAGTTCGTTTCGCATAAAAATTCGCGAGTTAGCGGAAGCACAAAACTTGAAAATTAAGGAGATTGCCGATCTCTCAGGAGTGAATTACAACACTGTGAAAAGCTATGCTCGTGTGGAGAAAATGACGACGGTAGACGTGGTAGCGTTATCAAAAATTGCGCGGGTGTTTGGGGTGGCGATCGAGGATTTAATTGAGGTAGTCGAGGAGTAGTGATGCCGTTGGATTATTTGACTGAGATTTATAGCTCGTTTGAGCCGTTTCAGCCACCACCTAGAGAAGCGTACGTGGATTGTCAGGAAGTGCGCGGCGGCTGGGAAGTGGTGCGTGAGTTGGGACGAAAGATTGCTCGATCGAAACAACCAACCTGTCAGCTTTATTCTGGGCATCGTGGCGTGGGCAAATCTACAGAACTGCTGCGACTCCGAGAGTATTTGGAAGCAGAAAGATTTAAGGTCGTTTACTTTGCGGCAGACGATGAAGACATTGAGCCGCAGGATACTGAATATGCAGATATTTTGTTTGCCTGCGTGCGTCATCTCGTGCGCGATGTGCGGATTCCTGAAGACCACAATCCGCTTGTGAAGTGGATGAAGTCTCGCTGGCAATGGCTCAAAGAGTTTGCTCTGACAGACTATGAGTTTACAGATTTGAAGCTGGAGCAGCAGATTAGTCAGTTTGCTAAAATCAGCGCCAACCTGCGGGCTGTGCCTGACAAACGGCGAGAGTTTCGGCAAAAACTCAATACCAATACTCAGTCATTGGTGGATGCCTTAAATGAGTTTATTGGTGAAGCTAAGTCTGTACTTCCTCAAGACTGCAAAGGGGTTGTGCTGGTAGCAGACAACTTGGATCGCATTGTAGAGGTGAAGGAGTCAGCCACCAAGCCGAGCAACTATGACGAGATCTATCTGAGCCGCAGTGAGATTTTGCGAGGGTTAGCGTGTCATGTGATCTACACCATTCCGATTTCGATGGTGTATTCCGATCGCAGCACTCAGCTAGAAGACAACTACGATAAGCCTGATGTGTTGCCGATGGTGATGGTGAAAAATCCGGATGGCACTGAAAATCAGAAGGGCTTGGAGAAGCTGCGAGAGTTGATCATGCGGCGCATGGTGTTGACTGACCCCAATTTGATGCAAACGCTGGAGGGCAAGGTTAGGGGGTTGGACACGCCGCCTGTGTTTGACAGTCCAGAGACGCTGAGGCTGTTGTGTCTGATGAGTGGTGGGCATGTGCGAAATTTGATGCAGATGATCCAAAAAGCGATCGATTGGACAGATCAGTTGCCAATTACAGCGAAGGCGGTAAAACGGGCAATCGATGAGACGCGAGAAACCTACAATCGGACGATTCAGGAGCATCAGTGGGAGCTTTTGGCACGGGCTTGTAGGCTACGGCAGCGAGAGAATGATGTTGAGCATATGCGGCTCATGCTAAACCGATGTTTGCTGGAATATCGCTATTATGATCAGCAGGATGAGCTACAAGTTTGGTGCAATGTGCATCCTTTGATTGAGGGAATTCCGAAGTTTCAGGATGCGTTGAAAAAAGTGCAGGCTGCACATGAATCTAGCTGAACTGGGTCAAAAGTCGCCTTTTGAGGAAGAGGTTTATCAAGCGCTGCGGCGATCGCTCCAGCGGCGGAAGGGGTTTGGACTTGTGTTTGTGCGGTGTTCTCCTGCGACAGCGACTCGGCTGATTGCCAGGGTAAAATCTGACATTTCTCAAAAGAAAATCGCGGTGTTGTCGCTGACAGAGCCGATCGACAATCTATATAACCTGGTAGAGGCTCGACCTGACAAAGATGAGTTAAACATTCTGATTATTCAAGGGCTAGAGAAGTCTTTGGAGCCTTACATTCAGCCTGGTTATGGCGGTGAGGGTGACTACTATACTCTGAGCAATCTGCCGCCAATTCTGGGACACCTAAACCAGCGTCGAGACGGATTCCGCGATCGCTTTCCTCATCTCTGTTTTGTATTTGTTCTGCCGTTGTTTGCCATTAAATATTTGATTCAACGAGCGCCCGATTTCTTTGACTGGGGCGGTGGTGTCTTCGAGTTTTCTGATTCAGAAGAACGACTAGTTTCACATCGTGACGTAGACGTAATTCAGGTAGGACAGGTAGGAAGAGACATGGACTACCGATTTCAGAAACGCAACCGACTATGGCAAATTCTTACAACCCCAATTGAACAACTAGACTTTGGTGCACCTGTCAGATATCTGAGAAAACTCCGCTGGTTCATGCAAGCTCAACTGTTATATGAAGTAGAACGCTACAAGGAAGCGATCACCAGCTATGACCAAGCGCTGAAGTATAAACCAGACAACGATGCAGCCTGGAACAATCGCGGCAATGCACTAGGTAAGTTACAACGCCACGAGGAGGCGATCGCCAGCTATGACCAAGCGCTGAAGTATAAACCAGACGACGATGCAGCCTGGTACAATCGCGGCATTGCACTAGGTAACTTACAACGCCACGAGGAGGCGATCGCCAGCTATGACGAAGCGCTGAAGTACAAACCGGACAGACATACAGCGTGGGGCAGTCGAGGAATTGCATTGGCGGCTCTAGAGCGCTATGAAGAAGCTCTTGCAAGTTACAACAAAGTACTTGAAATCAAACCAGATGATTCCTACGGCTGGTACAAAAAAGCCTGTTGTTATGGGTTGCAGGGTCAGGTGGAATTAGCGGTCGCCACTCTCAAGCAAGCGATCGACCTCGACCCCGAACATCGTGAGATGGCAAAAACTGATGCTGATTTTGATGGGATTCGGGAAGACGATCGATTTCAGGCATTACTCAACGAATCGGTAGAATAAGACAGAGAAGGCGCGATCGCGTCGTCATTTTTAAGGTCGATGAGTTATCAGATAAACTGAAAGAAAATCAGGTTTTGTCTCAATTAGGTTTCATGATGAAAAGCCGAATCTTTACCGCGATCGTTCACAAAGAAGACGATATGTATGTAGCGGAGTGTCCAGAAGTCGGCACTGTTGATCAAGGTGAAACGATTGAAGAAGCCATTGCCAACCTTAAAGAAGCCACACAACTTTATTTAGAAGAAACCTCCATCCCCGACGCAGCCCCAAAATTCATCACTAGTTTTGAGGTAAGCTGTGCCTAAATTACCTCGAATTTCTGGTGGCGAGGCGGTACGAGCATTAGAACAACTAGGATTTGTAAGAACCAGACAAACCGGAAGTCACGTCATCCTAAAAAAGCCAATCTTGGATGACGAAAAAGCCCAGGTTGGCGAGATTGTCTGTGTCGTTCCCCTCCGACGTGAACTCAAAGTCGGAACCCTCAGCGGTGTTCTCAGACAAGCTCAAGTAACTCCCGAAGAATTTATTCAGTCTCTCTAGCGTTGCCTTTAGCTATTGCGAAGCTAACCGGGGATGACGATCGTTTTCAGTCCTTACTTAACGAATCGGTAGAATAAAAGGAGACGGAGAGGAGCGATCGACGTAGAAGCACTCGCTATAAATAACGGCATGAACTATCAAAACATCATCACGATCGAACCTGGCAAACGCAGTGGGAAACCTTGCATTCGGGGAATGCGAATCACCGTTTATGATGTGTTGTCGTACCTCGCTTCAGGCATGACCTACCAAGAAATTTTAGATGACTTTCCTTACTTGACCCAGGAAGACATCCTAGCCTGTTTGAGCTACGCGGCCGACCGAGAAAGACAAACCCTCGTCGCCCAAGCATGAAACTTTTGTATGACCAGAACCTATCGCCTCGCCTGGTCGATCGTCTCGCAGACTTATACCCAGATTCAAAACACGTTTATGAAATTGGGCTTGATCAGTCAGACGATTTAATCTTGTGGACGTATGCTCAACAGCATGACTTCATCATCGTGACCAGAGACGCAGACTTTAATGAGATCAGCTTGATTCGAGGCTTCCCACCTAAAGTTGTGTGGATTCGTCGGGGAAACTGTTCGACTCGCGAAATTGACACTATGTTGCGATCTCTTCGAGTTACCCGCGAGGGGTCGCACTTCGATATCATTCAGTCCTTGAATGAAAATGCAAATGCTGGAATACTCACTCTGTTCTAACTTCAAGGTTTGGGATTCGCAGCGACGATCGATTTCAGGCATTGCTCAAAGAAGTAGACTGAATGGAGATTGAGAGGTCGTTATGAGTCAGAGCCATTTGTCAGAACAAGCGATCCCCCTTGCAGACCTGCATCAACGAGGACGCGCCATTTTTGAAAACTTGCCTTCCGAACTCGTGCAAAATCATCACAACTGGTTCATCCTGATCGAGCCAGAAAGCGGAGATTACTTTGTCGATCAAGACGAGATCGCTGCCCTCACTAAAGCCAGAGAAAAACATCCTCAAGTCCCGTTTGCCATCTTTCGCCTCAATGAAACCGGGCTGTGTGGACGAGTATGATCCAAGGTGAATTTGACGAACTTGGACAGTTATTTTTTGAGGTTGAACTGATTGCAACAAACGGTGAAAGGTTTGCAGTTAATGCACTGCTAGATACAGGCTCGACAGAGTGGTTAGCGATTAACGAGCAGGACTTGGAAGCCTTTGATTGGTCTTTCTATGGCACCCGCCAAGTTGAAACCGCTCAAGGAGAAACCATTCTGCCAACTTATTTGGGTAAAATCTCAGTCGATCGGCAAGAATTTACAATTCCAGTGGTCGTCGGTTCAGCATTTCAGCAAGTTCTCATTGGCATCCCCTGGTTGAGAACAAGACGATTGGTTGTAGATTTTTCAGCCGAGATTCTGACTCTAGGTTGAAAAGCATCGCCTTTGACCGCTGAATTCGATCGCTCTCGACCCCAAATATCGTGAGATGGCAAAAACCGATGCTGATTTTGATGGGATTCGGGAGGACGATCGATTTCAGGCATTACTTGACGAATCGGTAGAATAAGACGGAGAAAGCGCGATCGGTGTAGAAGCACCTGCTAAAAATAACAGAACTTGCTGTAGCAATGATCGATTTCAGGTGATTCAAAAAACTGTGAGAAACTTAGCCGATCGCCCTTGTAGTCATCCTTTATCCAATGATCGGATTGAGGTTTCTTAAATGTCAGACGAATCGTTTCATCATGTCGATCCAGAATGGCTCGAAAGCATCACATTAGAAAAGATTCAAAATCAGTCTTTGCAGGCTAACGAACTAGATTACTCGATTCAAGTGCCCACTCAGGATCAGAAAATTCCTCGTCGCAGTCGAGCACCCTGGCAGAGGATAGAGTTTGGCGGCATTGATCCAGGGACATTGCCGATCGCCGACTCTGGCAAGCGAGGACAAATTGGAGGCTGCTAACGTCTCGTCAGCCCAAAAATTCTACTTCAGCCAAACTTCACAACTCGATACGACATTTAGCGGTTGACGGGGAACAAATGATGAGGGTTCTCCAGTCAGGGAAAAGATATACTACCTGAGTAGAGGCGATCGTCGTGATTTTCTCCTGATTCCTTGTCAAAGTCATGAAGAATTTATGTGGCACACTCCTACTGCCCGTGTTTTCCCAGACAGGCTTAGATGGAAATTAAGAGAAACTGCTGATTAAGAGTCAAATCTTCATGAAGCATTCTTCTGACGCAACGCCCCTGATGCCCCCAGGAACCCCCCGCAAAAGTTGCTGCCATTCCAGTTCGTGGAGTCTAGGGATGAACAAAAGAATCGAAAAATGGTTAACGGTCTGCGCTCTGGGCAGTTGGGCAGCCTCGATCGGGGCGCTGGTTGCGATCGAGGCTTCTTCTTCCCAGCCGCTATGGAGGATTGGGCTTTCGTCTTCTCAGTTGAGTGAGCCGCCTTCGCAGACGGATTCTGTTTTGAGTAGAACCTATCAAAGCTCAGAGCAGATGATTTTGAAGTTGTCGTCACATCCAAGACACTGGCTCGATCGCAATCTGTCGGAGCGTGAGAATTCAGACCTTCAGCCTTCTAGTTTGCCAATGAAGACAACGCAGGTTAAAAATTTGATTTCAGCAGAAAGAGTGCCTCGCTAAATCCTATTCACCTAGCATTTGTAGCTGATAAAGACTGGCATAGAGTCCGCCCTGACTCAGCAATTCATCATGAGTGCCTGACTCGACCAGTTGCCCTCGCTTTAAGACCATGATGCGATCGACGTTGCGAATGGTCGAAAGTCGGTGGGCGATGATGATGGCAGTGCGGTGTTCTAGCAGGCGTTCTAAGGCTTCTTGGATGAGAGATTCGGTGCCGACATCGAGGCTGGCGGTAGCTTCGTCAAGTACCAAAATCGGAGGATTGCGGATGGCGGCGCGGGCAAAGGCGAGGAGTTGTTTTTGGCCTCCGGATAGGTTGGTGCCTCGTTCGCGCAGCATGGTGTTGTAGCCCTGGGGCAAGCGTTCGATTAGGGTAGCGACGTTGGTACTTTCGGCGGCGGTTCGGATTTCGTCAAAGCTGTAGGTTTCGCCGAGGGTAATGTTGCTTTTGACATCGCCTGCAAACAAAAAGCCGTCCTGTAGAATTACGGCCATTTTTCGTCTCAGTTCGGCTTGGCGCAGGTTGCGAATGTCAATTCCGTCCAATAGAATGCGCCCTTTAGTGGGTTCATATAGGCGACTGAGCAAGCGGATAATCGAACTTTTCCCGGCTCCGGTTGGCCCGACTAAGGCGACTTTCTCACCGGGACGAATCACAAAGTCCAAATCTTGAAGCACGTATTCGTCAGACTTGTAGGCAAACCAGACGTGATCAAAGCGGATTTCTCCGGGGGAGGAGGAAAGGTTGCCGCTGGCGGCACGCTTCGCGAGAGGGATGAGGGATGAGGGGTGAGTTTCTGGATCGCGGATCTCGATCGGTTCGTTCAAAATTTCGCTGACTCGCTCGACGGCAGTAAATCCGGCTTGGATGGCGGTGAATTTCTCGGCAAACTGACGCAGGGGATCAAAGAGGCGTTGGGCAAACAGAATGAAGGTGGAAAGAATGCCGAAACTGATGGCCTTGTCCATAACCAGCCAGCCACCGATGCAGAGAACGCCGCCGATCGCCACCAGAGACACCCATTCCAAAGTCGCTGAGACGGCAGAATCGTGAAAAATCGTGCGATCGACTTCTTTGATATATTTCAGGTTGGTCTTGCGAAAGATTTCACTATTAAACTGTTCTCGACGAAATAGCTGCACAACGCCGATGCCTGTGATGTTTTCTTGCAGCATGGAGTTGAGAACGGATAACTCTTCTCGCGCTTTGTAGTTAGCTTTGCGAAACTGCTGCTGAAAGTAAACAATCAATGCAGTCACAGGCAACAACATCAACAGTAACAATGTCGCTAACTGCCACTGAATGGTAAACATCGTTACCGTGATCACCAGCATCGAAAACAAATCACTGACAACACCGATCGCGCCCGTCGAAAACACTTCGCCTAACGCTTCAACATCACTGGTGAGCCGAGTAATTAATCGACCAACGGGCGTACGATCAAAAAATCGAACCGCGAGAGACGTAACATGATCAAACAAATCATTGCGAATGCTGGCGGTAATGCGCTGTCCCACTTTTTGGACTAGATAACCTTGAGTGGCATCCAACACCAATCGAGACACCATCGTTAACAACAACAGCCCTGTGAGAATATTGAGTCCTTCTGAAAGCGATCGCCCCTGCAAAAATCCAAACGTAGTCGGTTCTCGTCGTAGCAAAGAAACGGCTTGACCGATGAGAATGGGCTGAAGGGTCGTGGCGATCGCTGAAGGCACCAAAAACACTAGCGACCACAACAACAACCGCATATTCCGACGAGCGTAGGGCACCAGTCGCAGAAATAATCGCCAGTCAGTTTCTTTGGGTCGGCGGGTGTCGATCGAGGTCGGTTGGGTCATGGTAGCGCGCAAGTCGGACAAGCTTAAGGATAGCGAATAATCGATGGTGAGTATCAGGTCGCTACCTGGCTGACGGTCTGACGCATCTGATTTACATAGTCATGCAGTCCATACGTATCAAGCCGATAGCTAAGAGGGTGGGCAATCAGCCGGGCCGTACTTTGAAACAGCACATCGATTTCGATCAGTCCATTTTCTCGCAGCGTGTTGCCTGTGGCGACGAGATCCACGATCGCTTCTGACATTCCGGTAATCGGGCCCAACTCGACCGAGCCAGCTAATGGAATGATTTCGACAGGCAGATCCAACGATTGAAAATATTCGCGGGCACAGTGGACAAACTTAGAAGCGACTCGACCGTGGAGTGGGAGTTCGAGGGGCGATCGATAGGGGCTACTGGCTTTCACGGCGACTGACAATCGACAGGGCCCAAACCCCAAATCGACGAGTTGAGCAACATTGGCAGCTTTTTCTCGCAGCACGTCATAGCCGACAATACCGAGTTGTGCTTGCCCATATTCGACATACACCGGGACATCTGAGTTTCTGACTAGTAAGGCTTTGGCGGTGTTGCTAGGGTCAGTAATTTGCAATTGACGGTTGCCCGGTTCGAGAAAGGCACTAAAGTCAAGTCCAACAGATTGTAGAAGGCGAATGCTGTCTTTGAGCAAACCACCTTTGGGAATGGCGACGGTGAGCATAGGAAGGGAGGAGGGAGGAGGGAGGAGGGAGGAGGGATGAAAAAAGACCCAATCTATCCGAAGATCAGGATAAGCCTTAAATATTAAAGATAGGGGGTTGTGTGAACGATCGCCTAATTTCCCTCGACATCCCACACCCCACACCCCACACCCCACTCCTCCCTTCCCCATGCGAATTCTGCTTGTTGACGATGAAATCGAAATGGCTGACCCTTTGAGTCGAGTGCTGGCTCGTGAAGGCTATCAAGTGGATGTGGCTTACGATGGCGATCGCGGTACCCAATTGGCGACTGAAACTCAATACGATCTGCTGATTCTGGATTGGATGATGCCCAAACGATCGGGGCTAGAAATCTGTCAGCAGTTGCGCTCAAACGGGGACACGACACCTGTTTTGTTTTTGACGGCCAAAGATACGATCGACGATCGCGTGTTGGGATTGGATGCCGGGGCCGATGACTATTTGATCAAACCGTTTGAACTGCGAGAATTGCTGGCACGAGTCAGGGCATTGTTGCGGCGGCCCGTGGTTCAGGAATCAACTCCGACGCAACGCTTACGAGTGGAAGACCTGGAATTAGATTTGCAAAACCAGATCGCTTATCGAAACGGACGAGCGATCGAGCTTTCCGAAAAAGAAAGTCAACTCCTTGAATACCTGATGGGTCAACCCAATCAGCTTCTCACTCATGACCAAATTTATCAGCATCTCTGGAGCGACGGCGAAAAACCCACCAGTAACGCCCTGGCTGCTCAAATCCGCCTCCTGCGTCGCAAGATCGAAGTCGCCGGAGAAATGCCCCTCATCTCAACCGTCTACGGCAAAGGCTACCGATTTGGAAGCGGCGAATAGCCAAGTTTGAAGAGTGAAAAGTCCCTCAGAGTTGGCAGCCTGGGGGGCAGAAGATGAGATCAACGAAGCGAAGGAACCCGATCGCTCCAACTTACGACGTTTGCCAATCCGGTCAGCCCCATAAATTCCCGGACAGTGAGGGACTTTGAACGAGAACTCTAATCCGACGTGAATTCGACGAAATACTTCGCTCCGACTGCAAATTCGGGAACGCCCCCAAATCCCCCACAAGTAAGGGACTTTGAACTGGAAGTCTTGTCTTAAAGTCCCCCAAAATTGGCGGGTTGGGGGGCAGAAGTGCAAAATAACGAAGCGAAAAATTCTATCGAACTGACGTTAATCCGAAAGTCCTCCATCAGCCAATTTGCGGCGCTGTCGGGTGAGAATGCTCATCACTTCGCCAAACGAGGGCGCAGGCAGCAAAGGACTCCAGTCCGTCGCATTCGCAAATCGTCGAACGTGTAGGTTTTGAATCGTCTCCGTTACCCCGTCTGAGGAACCGATAATTAACACCCGCAGAATTTCAAACTCATCAGAGTGAGGAATGGCAACGTCAGGTAAAAGATCCTGAAGCGGAATGCGAAGTGAAGTAATCGTAAAACGGGGAATGGTATCGGGAAGGAAACGGCGTTGAATCAATTCTAGAAATGCATAGGCGAAATCGCACAGCCAAAAGCCAGCGTTCAATAAGCGCTCTGCCATGTGGGTACTCCAATTTTAAGTTTCCGAAGAAACCCAAAAAACTAGCCGCCCCGACGAACATCGCAAGCCGGAGCGGCCAAAGGAGTGATAAAATCCTCCATTAGCCCTCTGGACTGTCTCAGTCAGTCTCGTGGGTTAGCTGCCCTTGGTTGCTGTAACAGCCTTGGGTAGCGACAGACTAGATTTTTTGGGCGACCAGACAGCCTTCCCGTGACGAAAAGATGTCCTTGATTTGAGAGAATATCTGGAATTTTGCCCCGCGTCAAGTAAATGTTGCAGCAGTTTTCAAGGGAATGAGGATTTTGGGTTCGATCACTCCTTTCATCCGCACTAAGCATTTCAAAACAATCAAATCCCCTGATCACCGAGTTACAAACTTCAGAAACTAATCGAAAATCATGCAGGGCTAATCTCTACAATATCGTCTGATTACGCTTTAGTTTGGACGGGTCAAACGACATTATTTCAAATCTAATAACCCTTCTTCTTTGAGTTTGGGATTAAAGCGCAAATCGGCTTTGACTCCGCGCGATCGCAGTCCTTCCAAGATCCCAGCTTCAATGCGTCGCGCCACATTTTTGAGAATTTTGACCTGAGCAACTTCATCGTGATAGGGGTCAGCGTAATTCGCTTTTTCGGCATCTGTCATCAAGGCTTTAACGTCGATCGGCTGGTTCCAGGTTGCGTCGTCACCGATCGGAGCCGCTCCGTTTTCAGCAATCCACGCCTCTCGAATTTCTTGAAGAATCGTGCGACTGGGGCGATCGACCGTCTTCACTTTTACCCAATAACAGTGTTCGGGTTGTCTGACTAAATGTTGTCTCAAACTCAAAAAAACGTCGCGAGAAAATCCAATAAATTGCAGAACTTTTTCACCATCAAAAATGGCATAAACGCCGACTTTTCCCTGAAATTCTTCGGGCAGTTGACCCGCGTCATTGACGTAAGAAATGAATTCTAAACTAGCTAAAGGAGGAGTTTCAGACATTGGAATCTAACTGCTGATTTTCTAACTGATTTTTCGATAAATTGCACAAAGACGGCTGGGTTTAAACACCTTTGCCTTGAACATAAAATTGGGCGGAACGTTAACGATCGCATACTCCAAAGAATTTTGAAACTTCTCAAACTCAGCAGGCATTCCTTTAGGCGTTGCCGTACTGTAAGGCACAGGCTGAAACAGTAACTCAGTGAATTCGACACGACTACACTGCAACGTATTGGCAATCTGTTCGAGAAAAGCGGCGCTATTCAAACACTCAAACAAATTGGCTTTAACGTCAGGCTCTAGCGAGAAACTGCTGTCGAAGTTTTCAATAATTTTGAGTCCCATAATTTGAGTCAGATGATGAACCGTAAGCTAACGCCAATTCAAGGAGCTTTCTCGCTGCGGTTACAGACTTTGGACTACCTAAATCCCCTACAAGTGAGAGACTTTGAACCAGAACTCTTCTCTTAAAGTCCCCTAAAATTGGGGGTTGGGAGGCAGAAGATCTCAACACCGAAGCAAAAGAACTTCAGCAAATTAGCATTAGCTCTCGATCGTATCCCGTTTTGTGACGCACAGACGCTATAGTTCCTATTGCTGAATGCGATCCAATTTATGACGAAGCTGCCTGTTATTCCTGCTTGTGCCTGGAGTCGTGCGATCGGGCTGGGCTGGGAAAAGCCTTACACCGTTCGCTATGCCAGCAATTTAGACGACGGGCCCTGGCACGGAATGCCCCTGGGCGGATTTGGCGCGGGTTGTATTGGGCGATCGCACGGCGGCGATTTCAATCTCTGGCACATTGATGGCGGCGAACATGTGTTTCGATCGATGCCCGCCTGTCAGTTCAGCGTCTTTGAGCAAGTTGAAGACCAAACGCAGACCTACGCCCTTTCGACTCAATCTCCTGAAGACGGCACCTTAAGCACCTGGCAACCGTATCCAACGACCGAAACGGGGACTTATCACGCGCTGTATCCTCGGAGTTGGTTTGCTTATGAAAATGTCTTTCAAGCCACGCTGACTTGTGAACAATTTTCGCCCATCATTGCCCACAACTATCAAGAGACGAGCTACCCGATCGCCGTTTTTGAATGGACGGCTCACAATCCCACCGACAAGCCGATCACGTTGAGTATTTTGCTGACCTGGGAGAACATGGTTGGCTGGTTTACCAATACGCTCAAGTCGCCGGAAGTGGTGGTGCGCGATGACGGCAGTCCTGTTTATGACTATCAGCCCCGCCTCGGAGAAAGTGCCGGAAACTTCAACACGCTGACCGGAGACGAGCAACGAATCGGCATCGTCATGAGCAACCAGAACGTAGATCCCGCTATTCCTCCGAGTGAAGGTGACGGACAGTGGGCGATCGCGACTCCGCTCAATCCTTATCTAACAGAAGTTTTTTACGACACACGCTGGAATCCCGTTGGAGATGGCTCTGATCTGTGGCAAACCTTCTCAAAAGATGGATCGCTTCAAGACCGTGACGACGAAACCCCCGCAAAAGAGAGAGAACGCATCGGAGGTGCGATCGCCGTTCGTTTCACATTAAAACCAGGACAGACGCGACAGATTCCCTTTGTGCTGAGTTGGGATTTTCCGGTGACGGAGTTTGCTCAGGGCGTGAATTATTTTCGTCGCTACACCGACTTTTTTGGCCGCACCGGACTCAACGCCTGGACGATCGCCCGCACCGCCCTCAAGCATTATCGAACCTGGCAAGAAAAGATCCAGACTTGGCAACAACCGATTCTCGATCGCGCCGACCTGCCCGACTGGATGAAGATGGCGTTGTTCAACGAGCTTTATGATCTGACCGATGGAGGAACGCTCTGGAGTGCCGCAGACGAACGTGATCCCGTCGGTCAATTTGCTGTTTTGGAATGTCTCGACTATCGCTGGTATGAGAGCTTAGACGTGAGACTATACGGTTCGTTTGGGCTATTGATGCTCTGGTCTGAGTTAGAGAAATCAGTGATTAGAGCCTTCGCCAGAGCGATTCCCAACCGTGATGAAAAGACCCGCGTGATTGGCTACTATTACACCCTCAAGTCAGAAAGTCCTTTAGCGATTCGCAAAGCTGCCGGAGCGACTCCCCACGATTTAGGAGCGCCCAACGAGCACGTCTGGGAAAAAACCAACTACACCAGCTACCAGGACTGCAACTTGTGGAAAGATTTGGGTTCCGATTTTGTGTTGCAAGTCTATCGAGACTACTCTCTGACAGGTGCCACCGACGTTGAGTTTTTGGCGGACTGTTGGGAAGCGATCGTACAAACCCTGCACTACCTAAAAGCCTTCGATTTAGATGACGACGGCCTTCCCGAAAACGCTGGTGCCCCCGATCAGACCTTTGACGATTGGCGACTACAGGGAGTCAGCGCCTACTGTGGCGGATTGTGGATAGCAGCATTGGAAGCGGCGATCGCCATCGGCAAGATTCTCACCCGCCCCGTTGCCACGTTTGAAGATTGGCTGAAGCGATCGCGCCCCCTCTACCAAGAAAAACTCTGGAACGGCGAATACTACCGACTCGACAGTGACAGCGGTTCCGACATCGTAATGGCCGACCAGCTTTGCGGCCAATTCTACGCCCGCCTCCTCAACCTCCCCGATGTCGTCCCCCCAGACTGCGCCCAATCCGCCCTCAAAACCATCTACAACGCCTGCTTCCTCAAATTCAACGACTACATCACCCAAACCTCCGATCCGCCTCACGCCTCACGCCCGCCTCATCCGATCGGGGCCGCCAACGGCGTTCGTCCCAACGGTTCCCCCGAAAACCCCAACGCCACCCACCCGCTCGAAGTTTGGACAGGCATCAACTTTGGACTCGCCGCCTTCCTAGTGCAAATGAACCTGAAAACCGAGGCACTAACCCTCACCAAATCCGTCGTTCAACAAATCTATGACAATGGTCTTCAGTTCCGCACGCCCGAAGCGATCACAGCCGCCAAAACGTTTCGCGCCAGTCACTACCTCAGAGCAATGGCGATATGGGCCGTCCTACACAGCCTAGACACAGAAAAATAGGCGTTGCTGAATCAGGGGATAAATTGCCCCAAAGCGAAACCCAAGGTTCAAAGTCCCCCAATTTTGGGGGATTGTAGGGGGCGAAAAGATAGACACTTCCCACAGAGTCATCCCTCCAATCAGCAACACCGAAAACTGAAATCAGGTTTAACCTCAACAAATTCACATCAGTTAAACCCCTGGAGCATTCCCAATTCCCATTTATTTCAAGAATTGCTCACAATAGATTAAGTTCTTCCGATAATTTCTACCGATCGACGGTAGCGTTGAGTAGCCTGGTGTGACGGGGTGCAAGTCGAAACTTCTTGCTATGGTGCATTGCGACAGAATGAAACGACGATCCATTTTTCTAGCTTTTTTGCTTGGGCTGTGTTTGGTATTGCTGCCCATTTATATCGATCGACCATTGCCCACGATCGCAACCGCGCAACAATCTAAGCCCCCCGCCGAAACCTCCCCAAAATCCTCCAGCGATGACGAGTCAGACAAATCCTTTAAGCCATTTGCTCAAGTGACTCAGGATGCAACTCGCATTGACGGGCTGTTTCCGCTCTACCACAACAAGCGATCGGGCAAACTCTTCGCCGAAATCGCCCCCGATCAGCTAAACCGCAACTATCTCTCGACCATGACGTTGGAATCGGGAATTGGAGAGCGAGGAATTTATAGTGGGTTGCCCCTGGGTGATTTTCTGTTTACGTTTCGTCGCGTCAATAACTCGCTACAGTTTGTCATTCCCAACACTTATTTTCGTGCTCAGGCAGGCAGTCCGATGCGGCGATCGGTCGATCGCTCCTTTAGCGACTCTATTCTCGAAGTTTTGCCGATTCGCAGCATTCACCCTCAACGCAAAACGCTGCTCGTCGAACTCAATCCCCTTTTGTTGGGCGACCTACCTGGATTAATGCCCGTCTTGTCGTACTCGCTGCAAGGCAGTTACTCGATCGATGCCAGCAAATCCTACTTTGGTCAGGTCAAAGCCTTTCCGCAAAATGTGGAGATTGAGTCGTTTTATGGTTTTTCAGGGGGCGGCGACGGTTCACAAATGCCTCCTTACATTCAATCGCTGCCCGACAGCCGAGACTTTAGTTTGAGAGTTCGCTATAGCCTGTCAAAACTGCCCGAAAATAACGGCTACCTGCCTCGCTTTGCCGACGATCGGGTGGGATATTTCATCACGGCTTTTAAAGATCTAACCGATGACACGCCGCGCCAATCCTTTGTGCGCTACATCAACCGCTGGAAGCTAGAGAAAAAAGACCCCAAAGCTGCCCTGTCGCCCCCCAAAGAGCCGATCGTTTTTTGGATCGAAAACACCGTTCCGGTTGAGCATCGAGAAGCCGTCAAAGAAGGCGTTTTGATGTGGAATCGCGCCTTTGAGAAGAGTGGCTTTCAAAATGCGATCGTCGTCAAACAAATGCCCGATAAAGCAGATTGGGACCCGGCCGACGTGCGTTACAACACGATTCGCTGGTTTAACTCGACCGATGCGATTTTTGCGATGGGGCCGTCTCGCGTCAATCCCCTGACGGGCGAAATTCTGGATGCTGATGTGATTGTCTCAGCCGACTTTGTACGCGCCTTGAAGGAAGACTATCGCACGATCGTCGAACAAAATCAGATGACCTCGGCTCCCTTTGCGGCCCAACTGACTGGAAATCCTAATCTCTGTAATTTTGGCATGGCGGCCCGATCGCTCCAGCGCAATGCTCCCAAGCTTTCGCAAAAAACAGCTCCCAAACTACGCTTTGGCTCTCACCTGGGCAACTATCAGGATCTCTGTTATGGCGTAGATACCGCAAAACAGTTCGCGGTGGGCAACATGGCGCTCTCAATGTTTCAAAACGTTTTGCCTAGCAGTCCCGAAATGAAGGAATACGTTCACCAATTTGTCCGAGAGTTGATCGCCCATGAAATCGGTCACACCCTCGGTCTGCGGCACAACTTCCACGGCAGCGCCATGCTCAAACCCAATGAGTTAAACGACAAAGCGATCACGCAGCAAAAAGGACTCGTCGCCTCCGTCATGGACTACAACGCGGTCAATCTTGCGCCTCAAGGAGTCAAACAGGGACACTACTTTACGCCCGTGATTGGCCCCTACGACGAGTGGGCGATCGCTTACGGTTACACGCCTACGGATGCCAAAATTCCTCAAGCCGAAACTCGCGCCCTGCAAAAAATTGCCCAGCGGGCCCCAGACCCAGATCTTTCTTATGCCACTGACGAAGACGCTTATACTTTCCTCGATCCCAAGGTCAACCTATTTGACATGAGTGGCGATCTGCTCACCTACACCCAGTGGCAACTCGACAACGCCCGCGAAATGTGGAAGAAGGTCGATCGTCGCTATCCGAGTGCAGGAGAAAGCTTTAATGAAGTTCGCGTCGCGTTTAACGCAGTCTTTGAGTACTACTTTCAATACTCTTTGTTTCTCACCGAATATGTGGGCGGACAATACTTTAACCGCTACCGATCGGGCGACGCAAAAGGACGACTGCCTCTAGAGCCTGTGCCCGTAGAACAGCAGCGTCAAGCCCTTCTCAGCCTGCGAAAGAACGTATTCAGTGAAGCAAACTTTCAATTTGCGCCTGAGTTTTTGAATAAGCTGGCACCCTCTCGTTGGAGTCACTGGGGAACCGAACCGTCTGCCAATTTAGACTATCCGATTCACGACAATATTCTATTTTTGCAAACGATCGTGCTCTACGATCTCTTGGGATATCAGCGTCTGGCTCGTCTGCGCGATGGTGAACTCAAAACCGCTCCGGGTCAATCTCTGACCATTCCCGAACTGTTTGACTCTCTGCAAACCAGCATTTGGGGCGAAGTCATGAAACCAGAGGGAACGCTCAAACTGTCTGGTCTGCGCCGCGCCATTCAGCGAGAGTACATGAACACGCTGATCGCCCTAATTTTACGAAAAGCGGACGCGCCCGAAGACGCTCGAACCGTTGCCCGCTATGAGTTAAAACAGCTTCAAGGATCGATCGGTCACGCCCTACGAAAAGTTAACGATCAAGACATCTACACCAAAGCACATTTAGAAGAAGCCCGCGATCGTATCAACAAAGCTTTAGATGCTCAGTTGCAGTCAGGCTAATTTTCAACGTGAATTTGGTGAAGTCGGTGAAGTCTCCGATGCTCTAAACTTCTGTCCTCCAAGCTGCCAATTTTGGGGGACTTTAAGAGAAGAATCGTGTTTTAACGTGAATTCGATGAGAGTTTTTTCGCTTCGTTGTTCACGGCTTCTGCCCCCCAACCCCCCAATTTTGGGGGACTTTCAGAGAGGAATTCTGGTTCAAAGTCCCTCACTCGTGGGGGATTTAGGGGGCGTTCCTGGATCTAAAAGCGAAGCGTTCATCGAACTGACGTTGTTTTAACCCGCGAAGGCGGGTTTTGTTCTCATAGCCGCGAATTAATTCGCCGGGTTTACTAATTTACGACCCAAAAGTTTTTGGATGGATTTTATCTGACCAAATCGCTCAAGGTCGAATCGCCAAACCCGTCTCAAAGTCAAAAAGATGAATCTTATCAAGAGCGATCGCCAGCCACAGATCTTCACCCAACTCAACCGAACGATCGGGTTCTACTCTGGCTTGCAGCAAATCCCCGGACAGATTGACCGATAAAAAGGTTTCGTTGCCCAACGCTTCTACCAGTTCCACTTTGACAGGCAGATTTTTGGGAGCCGGAGGGCTGACGCTCAAATGTTCGGGACGAATGCCCAACAGTACCGTCTGACCATCATAGTACTGCAACGCTGTTGTCCAGACTTCGGGTAACGTGAGCCGAAATTGAGGATGACTCAGCAGCAATGGTAATTTGACCTGCACAGGCAAAAAGTTCATCGGCGGCGATCCAATAAACTCTGCAACAAACCGATTGGCAGGCTGATTGTACAATTCGAGCGGCGCAGCCAGTTGTTGGATCTGTCCAGCATTCATGACAGCAATGCGATCGCCCATCGTCATCGCTTCGGTTTGATCATGGGTGACATAGATCGTCGTCGTGCCTAGTTGACGTTGAAGTTTGACGATTTGAGCGCGAGTTTCGGCCCGCAGTTTGGCATCGAGATTAGACAGCGGCTCATCCATCAAAAATACCTGGGGATTGCGCGCCATCGCTCGACCTAGGGCGACTCGTTGCTTTTGGCCGCCAGAAAGCTGTTTGGGCAAACGTTCTAACAACGGCTGAATTTGTAGCATCTGCGCCACCATGTTGACTCGTTGCTCAACGGCCCGTTCGCGATCGGACACAAACCGCAAGCCCTTGGGCAACGAACGAGTCGCCCCAACCAAAAAATTTTCGCCCCAGTTTGAGTGCGTTTTCTGAGAAGTCTGACCAAGCGCTGTCCGTCTCAGCCCAAACGCCAAATTGTCATACACCGTCATATGAGGATAGAGCGCATAGTTTTGAAACACCATTGCAATGTCGCGCTCTTTGGGCGGTAGCTCATTGACCAGACGATCGCCCACTCGAATAGTGCCCCCGGTCAGTTCCTCCAATCCTGCAATCAGCCGCAGTAGGGTACTTTTGCCGCATCCAGACGGGCCCACCAGCACCATAAATTCGCCATCTTGCACCGACAAATTGATCGATCGCAAGACGGCGGTTGGTGAGGCGGGAGGCGGGAGGCGGGAGGAGTCAGGTTCCCCCTTGGGTGCTTTTGGGGCCCCTTTCTGGAAACTTTTGTAGATATTTTCAAGAACAACCTGAGCCACGATCGCAAACCCTCTTTGTAGATGCAAATCAGCTTATCGGTTGAGTGACCCCTCAGCAACCACAGCAAGGATTGTTTACCGAAGCGCCTGGATTCTGGATTTGTATTCGGCACTGTTGAGTCCGTCTTTGCCCCCAGCGGAACCCGATTGCACCATTTGTTTTAAGCGAACCACGCGATCGGCGGCGGCAGGGTGCGTACTCAAGAATGTGGGAGTCGATCGAGCGCTCACCAGCTTTTGCATAAAGGCCACCATCTCAGAGGGAGCATACCCAGCGCGAGTCAGCATGTTTAACCCAACCTGATCGGCTTCAAACTCGGCTCGACGGCTGTGAGGCAGACGCATCGCTAGTTGCACCCCAATATTAATTGCCTGACTGCGATCGGCTCCTGTTGCGGTTAACAAGCCCCGCGTTCTCATCGTTTCTCCCATCTGTTTGATGGCGTGACGGGCGGTAATATGACCAATCTCGTGACCCATGACGCTGGCAAGTTGCGCTTCGTTGTCGGCCGCTGTCAGCAGACCTTTGTGAACATAAACAAAGCCGCCCATTGTGGCAAAGGCATTAATGGCGTTATCGTCCACCACTTGAAAGGTATAGCGCAGATTAGGACGCTCACTCTTAGCCGCCAATCGTTGCCCAATCTGGTTGACATAATCATTGATGCGGGCATCTCGGATCAGTCTGACCTGTTTGGTCGTAATCTCTCGATTAATTTGCTGGCCCAGTTCTGTTTCTTGAGCGTCAGACATTCTCGTAATTTGAATGCCCTGAATCACCTGAACGCCGCCCCGCAGCAGATCCAGCCAAGAGGCTTGAGCCATCATCGGCTGACCGATCGCAATCCCCAGCGCGATCGTCACAGACAAAACTGGGTAAAACCAACGGCGTGTTTTTCGCCACAAAGCGCTAAAGGAAGGTTGAGAGGATGGGTTTAACATAGTGCCAAGTCGGGTAAGAAAGAGTTGGAGTCGCTCCACAGGGACGCAAAACAAGACTGCTTAAAAACGAGACGATTTTTCCAGGATTTTGGTTGCAGGAAAGGCGATCGTGACGAAGAAAAATTTCAATTAAAAATTGAGTTGAGAAGCTAGCCTCTAATCGTGATCACCCCTACCAGTCATGGTAATCTGGACTGTCACGAATGGGCGCAGCATTGCTCTGCCCACCAAGCATTGAGATTGCTCGTCTAAACTAAAACAGCAACGAGAAATCTGCTCAGAGGATTGCTCAAACTCAATCGCGTTTCAAAGCTCATCACCGCAACTGGAACTGTTTATGGCTATTCTAGATTCTCAAGGTCGCTTATTGGGCAAACTCAGCATTCTAGATGTAGGGGCGGCCCTGGTCATTTTGCTGGTTATTTTTGGTATCTTTTTTTACCCTGGTACGTCTGGCTCAGTCGCTCAAGTAGGAGCCATTCGTAAAGCAGTGGAGGTCGATGTGATGGTCAGAGGGTTGAGCGCTGTCAGCCCCAAAGATTTGATCAAAGAAGGGCAAAAAGCCAACATTGTGGTGCGAAAGCAGCCTTCAGGGGAAGCCATTTTGAAGTCGGTGAAGTTTTTGCCCCGCAATACGATCGTGCCTCAGCCTGATGGCTCGGTCAAATCGCTACCTGACCCCCGACCCGAAGCCGCTTTGTCAAACGACATGATTTTGACGCTAGGCAGCAATGCTCAAGTTGCCGAAGATCGGGCGACCAAAGAGCGAACTCCCGTCCTCGGTGGCGAAAAAGTAAAGGTCGGAATGTCGCTTGAGTTAGATGGCCCAAATTACAATTTCACCACCAGCGTCATCTCAGTCAGAATTCAGGATTAGTCAGACTTCTCAATCAGACCAACAAAAAAACAGGGACAGAATGATTGCCCCTGAGTCCTGAGAGTTTGCGATTTAAAGAGTTTGTGGCTTAAGTGGCTCGATCAAGTTGAGAATTATTTCCTCACGTTAGCGAACGGCATTTTTAGCAGATTCAACGGTGTCACCTGCTTTGTCCTGCGCTTTCTCTAAGGAATTCTTGATTCTCCCTTCGATCGTGCTTGCATCTGTGTTAGAAGGGCGCTTCATGCCTTCGATGCCTGCGGTTCCTTGGATTTCGTTGGGGGCACCGTTTTGCGCTCTCTCGGTCACTTCCTCAATGGAACGTAAACCGCCGCGATCGATGGCATCTTTAGCCGTCCGCTCATAGGTTTTGGCGGGTTCGGTCGCTTCGCCTTTAATCGGTTGATTGGGGTTAGGAGCCGCATTCGCCGTGTTCACTACGGACGAAAATAGTAATACTGCACACAGACAGGTCATTAACACAAACCGTAGCGTAGATAGAATAGACTTCATACAATTTCCTCCGATTAGATTGTTTGAATGACTGACAGATTAAATCTGAACAGATTGGACTTTAACTGTCCCTATCTACCCAGAATTCGTCACATCATCACATCTACATCTAGGGTGAGTTTGCTTTGTTGGAGTCTAATTATTTGCCTGTCGTAAGAAGGATGGATCGAGAGGAGTTCACCCTTTAGACATAAATTCTACGCGGGGCAATAAAGGATCTTGAACCACTCCAAGTCCTTTGAAGCCCCAGCGTTTTAGCACCTTATCGACCTGTGTTCCGGGAAGCGACTCGACACTGAAGCGATCGCTCACTCCTGACGCATGTTTATTCAAATAACTCAGCGCATCGTAGTGTTCTGAGAAAACCAGCATGTAGCCATTTTGAGGCGATCGAGCCTCTGATTCTCCTAGATTTGGATGGGCTGCCAGATAGCTACCATCGGATTTTAAGCGAATGAGATAATAAGATTCGGAAAACATAGGAAGAAGGGAGGAGGGAGGAAGAAATAGGTAAGGGTTTGGTGTTTTAAGGATTGGAAGTTTTGTTAACGTCAGTTCGATGAGAGTGACTCGCTTCGTTTCGATCGGCTTCAGCCCCCTA